>DAIRSD010000395.1:0-2659 GCA_036804625.1 Aureliella sp.
GGGGATTTGCTTCATCTGGGTTTTTGTAGAGGTTCCCCCTACGGTACGAGATCTCGTTGATTTGTCGATGGTGCGCGAATTCGTAGCCTCAATCGCCTTGCTGGCTTCCTTTATTCTTGCTCCGGTGATGGCCGAGAAGCTAGGGTAAGTTTGGATGGGAGCGTTGATGGGTTTGTTGATCGCTGGCGGCTACATGATCTCGATTGTTGGAGTGAGAGAAAGACCCGTCACCACAGAGGAAACAAACGAGGGACTTCTCGCAGCATTTATAGTCGTCATGTCCTCGAAACCCTTCCGATATTTTTTGGGAGCCAATATCGCAAAAGAATATATCTGGTTGTCGCTAGCTGCAATGTTGCCATTTTGGCGCAAATACGCCATCGGTATCCATGAGCCCGTTGAGGTACTTGGACAAACACTCAGCCCAGGTGATGCTGAGGCGATATTGCTAGGGTTATCCATCGTGGCAGCGATTCCTTGCTTGTTGATTTGGCGGCCAGTCGTACATCGCTTGGGGTATCGTTATGCTTGGCTGATTGCCTCACTTGCATTTATACCCGGCTTGGCGCTGATGATGATCGCCACCGATTTTTACTCTGGATTGCTTGGTACTCTACTGACCGCACCGGGTCTGGCCGGATCAATGATCATGCCCTATCCAATGATCACAGAGGTGATCGATTTCGACGCTAGCCAGCAGAACGGTTATCGACGAGACGGCGTCTTCTTTGGCATGAATGCTGGGATAGCCAAATTGTCATTCCCTATCCAAGGAATGTTGTTCGCGACAGTCATGCCAATGTCAGGATATATCGAGGGCCAGATGGTGCAGCCCGACAGTGCGGCGACGGGTATTCGTTTTTTGATTGGTGGCAGTACGATCATGGCTGCTCTGTTCTCAGCCTTTTGCCTGTGGAGATACCCCTTGGGACGCAGATATTCACCGACAGCCTGTGAATTTGCGGTCCACGAGTAACATTTATTTGCTAAAACTTAAGCAGTCGCACCCGAATGAAGTTCTATGACAGTTCACTACATATTTTGAAATTTTGTTAGAATTCACGATGCACATTCCCGAGACAGGATTGAGTAAAGAAGAAATCGCGGCCACGCTACATGCGTTTAAGGCTCGCGATATGGATTGGAAGTCAGGGCGAGTCTGGTGCTATGTTTATAACTCGGGAGATGACAGCCAGGAGGTGACCAAACAGGCCTACATGTCTTATCTTACCGAGAACGGGCTAGACCCATCGGTGTTTCCTTCGATGCTGAAGCTGGAAACGGATGTAGTACGAGCGATCATCAACCTGCTGCGAGGGGATCAACAAGCCGTTGGGCATCTGACATCTGGCGGAACCGAAAGCATCATCTTGGCGGTCAAGACGGCACGCGACCGGGCGCGCGCCTTGCGGCCCGAAATCTCACAGCCAGAGATGATTCTGCCACGGTCGGCGCATGGAGCCTTCCATAAAGCGGCGCACTACTTGAACGTGAAACCGGTCATGGTTGAGATCGATCCTGATACGTTTCAGGTAAGGCCGGAGGACATGCAAGCGGCTATTACTCAAAATACAGTTCTGATGGTTGCTTCCGCCCCCAGCTACTCGCAAGGGGTCATCGATCCCATTGCGGAGATCGGCCAGATTGCTCAGCAGGCTGGCATCCTGCTGCACGTGGACGCCTGTGTGGGAGGGGCTCATCTTTCGTACATGCGACAGCGCAGACACAAGATCCCCGCGTTTGATTTTTCGGTTCCCGGCGTTACGTCGATCTCTACCGATCTACACAAGTATGGATACGCAGCCAAGGGCTGTTCGGTCATCATGTATCGCGACAAGGAGATCCGCAGATATCAGCTTTTCGCATGCACCGAAACTACCAGTTATACTTTGATTAACACGACGGTACTCAGCAGCAAAAGTGGTGGTCCCATGGCGGCTGCTTGGGCGCTGCTGAATTTTCTTGGCAACCAAGGCTATGGTCGCATCGTGGACACGGTCCAGCAGGCTACCGAGCGATTGATTCAAGGGATCAACGCGATCGACGGATTGTATGTGCTGGGCAAGCCAGCCATGTGCATGTTCTCGTTTGCGTCAGATAGCGTGAATGTCTACATGCTGGCCGACCAAATGGCCAAGCGAGGCTGGTTCCTGCAGCCACAATTCTCCACGCCGCGAACCGCTCGCAACCTGCACATTTCGGTCAACTACGGAACATGTGGCGCGGTGGATGCTATGCTGACCGATTTGCAAGAGTGTGTCCAGATCGTCAAGCAAAATCCTCAGATTGACACGTCTGTCGTGCGGCAAATGGTCGAAGGAGCGCTTCAAAGTCCTGACCCGGTAGTGGCCTTTGACGCGCTGGCTTCTCAGGCTGGCCTGTCGGGAACTGAGCTGCCGACCGAATTTGCTATGATCAACGAGATTTTAGATGCGCTGCCAAGCCATTTGTGCAATCAGTTCCTAATTAATTTTTTTAACGATCTATACGTCTGACGAAAGCTAGATGATGCAATGGTCACATGTCTTATCGGACTTGGTTCTTAGCGCTGCCGGGCTTTTGGCGACCTGGATCTGCTTTCAGTTTCTTTCTGGGCGAGTCGCGAGTTTGTGGGCAATGTTTTTGATTCAGGTTTAGCTTGAAGCACTTTTCGGGGCGC
>DAIRSD010000395.1:2669-4675 GCA_036804625.1 Aureliella sp.
CATGAAGACGGGCTCGGAAGCTTTTCAGCTAGTTGCGACTACTTAGGGTGCCTGCGGCCTGATCCTGGGTGCCTATGCTTTGGTTTCCTCTAAACCTGTCTCGACACGCATCTACTTTTTCTTCGTGGCGGCAGGTATTTTGCTTTTTTTCCTCGTCCTTTTCCAAGATTTGGGCACGATACGCCGTCAGCTTCCTGTGGCTGCTATGTTCATGATGATAATATTTGGACTGGTAGCCATCCCGGCTGGGAAAGCGGGTGTTGGGTACTGGTTGTTGTTGGGGGTAGGTTTATCTGCTGCCGCGCAATGGTCCTTAGGCAACATGCCAAGCCAAGCAATGGGGATCGACGTTTTTCACTATGTGTTGGCCGGATCGCTAGTCTGTTTTGCTCTAGCAGGAAGATCGGCAAGTTGGTCGGGAGCATGAACTTCCGAACCGTGTTGCAAATGGGATCAAACTAGTTCCATCGGGAAATCATTTTTGGGAGCGGACCATGCAAGACATCTTAATTCGTGGAGGACGAGTCTTCTCGGGTTACGATCGGCCATCGCAGATTGCCAACGTGTTGGTACGGCAGGGAAAGGTGGCAGAAGTTGCCCAGCAGTCCATGACTGTCGGGGAGGATACAAAAATTGTCGAGGCTTCCGGAAAATGGGTCGTACCTGGTTTTATCGACAACCACACACACTACGACGGCGAGGTCTTGGTGGCACCTACGCTCAGCGAATCGGTGCGACACGGTGTGACCACTGTCATGCTTGGTTCCTGCTCGCTGTCCTTTGTCTATTCTGACGTGCAGGACTGCGCGGACATGTTCACTCGCGTCGAAGCTTTTCCGCGCGATGTGTTGTTGCCCATCTTACAGAATCAAAAGACTTGGAATGACGTTCGCGGCTGGCTGGACCACATGAAGAGCTTGCCGGTTGGGCCCAACTACGCTTCGCTTCTGGGGCATTCGGACATTCGAGCCCGAGTGATGGGCATCGATCGATCTTTAGAGCCAGCTCAGCGGCCCACGCGCCAAGAGATCGCTCAGATGGTTGACTATCTCGCGCAGGCTATGGACGCTGGCTTTCTGGGTATCTCCATGCAGCACAATCCATGGGACAAGATGGATGGTCGCCACTGGTCCAAATTGCTGCCGGCTGCGTATGCCAAATTTAAAGAGCGGAACGCACTAACCGCTGTGGCTAGGCGTCGCGAAGGACATCTGCTAGGTGTGCCAAATTTGGTAAACCGAGTGAACGCATTTTGGTATATGACGCAAAGCGCAGCCTTCTTTTGGCGCAAGCGGCTGCGCACTTCGATGGTAGCTATGATGGATCTGAAGGGCGACCCATACATCCTTTCAGTCCTGTCTGCAATCGCCACCTTTTACAACCGAGTGCTGCGAGCCGATTTTCGACTTCAGACTTTGCCCGTCCCGTTTACCGTCATGGTCAAAGGCATGGAGTTGGTGGTCTTTGAAGAATTCCCCACGGGTGCCATGGCTCGCCACTTGGCCAAAGATCGTCCCAAGCGGGATGCTCTGCTTAAGGATCCCGAATATCGGCGAAAGTTCAAGCGACACTATGCAAATAAGCTAGCCCCCAAGGTCTGGCAAAAGGATTTTGGCGATGCCTATGTAACCAGCGCGCCGGATCCATCTTGGATCGGCAAGTCATTCGTGGAAATTGCGCGTCAGCGAAATCAACATCCCGTCGACGCATTTATGGATGTCATTGTGGACATGGACACTCAGATCCAGTGGAAGACGACCATCGGCAATCACGATCCGCTTCGGTACAAAAAGCTATACAACAATCCAAACGGCATTTTTGGTTTTGCCGATTCTGGAGCGCACATCGATAACTTAGCGTTATACAATTTTCCGATTCGAGCCATAAAGTACCTGAAAGACTCTCACGATCGCAACGATCCGTATATGACTTACGAAAAACTGATCTGGCGACTTACTAAGGAGAATGCCGACTTCTACAACATTGATGCCGGAGTGATAGAACCA
>DAIRSD010000396.1:0-4674 GCA_036804625.1 Aureliella sp.
AACCTTCTATCCTTTCCTCACGCGACTCTACGCCTCACCCAGAATCCGGCCAGCAGGTTGGTTTGCCCAATGCCTCCTGGCAAGGCAGCTCGGAGCCGCTTCAACCCGCGCAGGGAGCCCCAGCGCAGGGGACTTTTGACTCTCAGCCCTTCCCGCAATCTCAACACGGAGATGTGACCAATAATCATCGCGCACAGCCGCTGTTAACTCAGCCTCCCAGCGGGACATTGCGCGATAGCCAGTTTCAGCGCTTATCGCAGCAGGGCAACACGCAGCAGACCGTCACGCCCGCGTCCAGCTCTGGCGCACCTAGGTCAGTCCCTTCAGCAGTTACCCAACAATCCAGCGACCTAGCTGTGATAACTGCTTCAGCTAGCGTTCCCGTCAGTTCTCAGCAAGCCTACACACCAGCGGCCTCTTCCAGTCCAACACGCACGCCGCTGCACCCGCCCACACCTGGCAATCAACAAACCAAACAGCGTACCGGAAGCACATCGCAGATGCTGGTCTCGGTAGGTTCCAGCCTGGTGATAGTCATAGGTCTGTTCTTTGGATTTATTTGGTTCTACCGGAAGTCCATGGGAGCCCGTGGCGGAGGCGGACTGCCCAAAAATGTTGTGCAGATACTGGGACGAACACCAGTTGCCCCGCGCCAGCACTTGGTATTGTTGCGATTCGGATCGAAGCTTGTTCTGGTCAGCATGGTACAGGGCGAAGCCAGAACGATCAGCGAAATTACAGATCCACTAGAAGTCGACCAAATAGCCGGGATGTGTGAAAGCCAGCAATCAACCAGCGTGACTCATTCATTCCGTGAGATCTTGGCGCAAGGAGTGAAGGCGTGATGCGTCACATGCTCCCAACGCAGGCCGCTATTTGTTGCCAAACGTTTCAGATGATGAATTCTCGTCAGACTGCCAGACTTCTGGGAGTGATTGTGTTCAGTTGGATTGTTGTTTCTGCGCTGCACTCGTCGGCCTTTGGGCAGTCACAATCAGCCGACACACCCGCCACGACATGGACCTCGGAAGCGGGCCGGCTGCTCGATCAGGTTTCACAGACATTTCAGCAACAGCAAGCCTCTCCCGGTCAGCAGACGTCATCACTTGAGGGCAGTGATTCTTCAGGAGATAGCGCAGACAGCGAGAGCTTCTTGATGGGAGGCCCAGAAAAATGGACCAGTCGAGAAGGACTGTCTAGCAGCCTGCAAATCGTATTGTTGCTAACCGTGCTTAGTCTGGCACCTGCCATTCTGCTGATGACGACTTGTTACGTGCGCATCATCGTTGTTTTGGGTCTACTGAAGCAAGCGTTGGGCACGGGACAGTTACCACCGGCTCAAGTGATCACTTCGATCTCACTGTTCATGACCATGTTTATTATGGCACCCGTTTGGAACCAGGTCTACGATAAGGCGATCGTGCCTTACACGGCAGATGATTCGACGATGACCATGCAGCAGGCGTGGGAGGCTGGTGTGCAGCCGCTTCGGGAGTTCATGAGTCGTCAAATCGACATGGCTGGCAATCACGACGATGTCCATCTTTTTTACGCTTACAACGATCCAGGTGCTCAGCCACCAAAGCATTTTGAAGAGGTACCGCTACAGGTACTGTTGCCAGCCTACATGCTTAGCGAATTAAAGACGGCATTTTTAATGGGCTTTCAGATATTCTTACCTTTTCTGTTGATTGATTTGGTGGTCGCATCGGTGACGATATCCATGGGTATGATGATGTTGCCGCCGGCCATGATTTCGTTGCCATTCAAGCTGCTGCTGTTTGTACTGATCGATGGTTGGCATTTGGTAGTGGCCATGTTGCTGGAGAGTTTTGGAACTTACACCTGACCAGACTCAATTAGGGAGTTAGATAGACGATGGATACTGGCCATGCAGTTGAATTAGTCAGATCAGCGGTCTTGACCGCCATGTTGATCGGAGCCCCGTTGCTGGTGATTGGTATGCTGGTGGGACTGGTCATAAGCCTGCTGCAAGCCGTTACGCAGATTCAGGATCAAACGCTCAATGCTGTCCCTAAGATCGTAGCCATGATCTTGGCCTTGGTATTTTGCTTACCCTGGATAGCAGATCGAATGGTTGAGTACACGCGAACTGCGTTTATCAATATCCCAACAGTTGTCAGTCGCTAGTTGGCGGTACGTTCAAAAAAACTAGAGGACAATTATCGTGGGTGACGCACTGGTTGAAATTTTAAGCCAACCTTTGTGGGTGTTTCTGACGGTTTTGGCCCGCATTAGCCCAGCGGTTATGTTGGTTCCGCCAGGCAATTCGGGCGGCGTTCCCATCCGAATGCGAGCGCTACTGGTCATAGCCATCGCGGTTCTGCTTTATCCGGTGGCTGCCAATACAGCCACTCGCATGCCTGTCGACCTGCCTCACCTGTTGATTGGGATGGCTGGCGAAGTACTGCTAGGGGTATTGCTGGGAAGCATCGTCATGCTGGCTATCATCAGCCTGCAGATCGCTGGTCAACTGGTCGGTAATCTAGGCGGCATGGATATCGCCGTTTCGCTGGATCCAAGCTCCAGTGAAGAAATGCCGGTCGTCTCAAACCTGTTAGGACTACTTGCCATGGCACTTCTGCTGATACTTGGCGGACACCGGCAACTAATGCAATGTGCGCTGGACAGCTTTGCAGCATACCCGGCAGGCGGCGTCGTGTTTGGTAGTCACAGGGTTGACGAGTTACAGCAGGTGGTGCAGCATGCATATGTCGTAGGCGTGCGAGACGCCGCGCCGCATGGCATCGCATTGCTGCTATCGAATATCACGACCGGATTATTGGCTCGTACTTTGCCACAACTGAACGTGCTGTCTATCGGTTTTAACTTAAATGTAAGCGCCATGATGATGGTGCTCTTCATATCTTTGGGCAGCGTTTCCTGGATCTTCCAAAATGAACTGGCCTACTGGATGGACGCCTGTCGCCAGATCGTCACGGTCGCCAGATAAAGTCAGTTCAAGCAAATTCGCAGGAGTGGCTAATTCGTGGCCGATCAAGCCGGAGAAAAGAAACACGAGGCCACCGCGCATCGCCGCCAGCAGGCTCGCGATCAAGGGCAGGTCGCGCGCAGCCAGGACTTGGGTTCCGCCTTGCTTTTGCTAGTTGCAGTGGGGCTTCTATGGTGGGCTGGTCCCGATATGGGCTCTACACTGGCAGAATTGATGAAGGCCGGATTGACTCAAGATCGCTACTGGGATCTGGGGCCTCAATCTGCGTCTGGTTTGGTCGCGGCTTCAGTTCTAAACTGTTTATGGGTCATGTCGCCACTCCTGGCGGGCGTCTGCGTGATCATCGTCCTGAATCACTGGGGGCCAAGTGGCATCATGTTCTTGCCCGAGAAATTGGGCTTTGACCTTCAGCGCGTTAATCCGCTCGGCGGAATCAAGCGACTGTTTGAGCTTCCCAACGCGGTCCGGACAACCTTTGGTGTGATCAAGATTACTCTGGTCGGTTTGGTGATAGGTTTGGGATTTTGGAGTCACTGGGCCACGATTCAAGGATCGCAGCTTTTGACCGTCGGCGAGATTGGAGTGCTGGTATGGAAAACGCTATTGGACCTAAGCCTACGCGTAGCCGTCTTGTTAGTGATACTGGCTATCTTGGATTTTGGTTTTCAGTGGTGGAAGCACGAGCAAGACATTCGAATGACCGACGAAGAAATGCGTGAAGAGATCAAGATGATGAACGGCGATCCGCAGTTAGTGGCCAGACGTCGTGCCGTACAGCGTCAATTGGTCATGAATCGAATGCAAAACGCGGTTCCCTCGGCAGACGTCGTTATCACGAACCCAACGGAACTTGCCATTGCGATCAAGTTCGATGCGGAGACGATGCCTGCCCCCATCGTGGTTGCTAAGGGAGCTGGCCATGTGGCCGCTCGAATCCGAAAATCGGCTCTCGAAGCAGGCGTGCCGGTGATCGAGCGCAAACCGTTAGCACAGGCCCTTTTTAAGACCGTGGACGTCGGTTCGATGATTCCTACCGAACAATATGCTGCGGTAGCAGAAGTCCTGCGCTACGTCTATCAACTTAAAGGCAAGAAGCTACCCAAAGCCGCCTAGTTCCAAGCACCTGTGGTTGCGACCTTCCAGGTTGCAAAATGATCAGGCCAAACGCCATGGACAGCTGGAAGCTTGTCCCCACAACTTAGGTTATGGCATGGACAAGCTGGAAGCTTGTCTCCACAACTTAGGTTACGCAATGGACAAGCTGGAAGCTTGTCCCCACAACTCTTAATGTTAGGTCGCAGATGTTGAACTGGAACTAGTGAACTTGGCGCAGCCGAATTAAGCAACATAATGGCACGTTATGAGCAACCTGATCAAACACGTTCGTTATTCGATGGGCAATTTCGCAAACACAATTGCCTACAATGTGTTTAGCAATCGGGCTCAATTCTATTACGTGGACGTGATGGGACTCAGCGCGGCGGTGGCAGGTAGCTTGTGGGCCATTTACGGTGCGTGGAACATGGTCAACGATCCACTGATGGGGCAACTGTCCGACCGAACGCGAACTCGACTTGGCCGCCGAGTGCCTTACGTATGGTTTGGGGCCATTCCTTTAGGGTTGTCGTTCTTCTTGCTTTGGACTCCCGTTGAGCAGCCTGCGTGGATGTTGGCGGCCTATTTCCTAACGATTCTTTTTT
>DAIRSD010000397.1:0-4669 GCA_036804625.1 Aureliella sp.
CTGCGTTCCCGGCTCGGCTAACTGCTGTATTCTAGATTCTTGCCCCTGACTCTGTTCTGCCAATAACGAAGCAAGTGCGACCGCCCCAAGTCCACCGCTGGCTTGTTGCAAAAAATGCCGACGAGTCTGCCAGGCAATACGCTCGACAAGAGGTGCGGAAGTTTCGAGTTTCATCAGTACTTTCCTGGGATATTTCAGTGTGAACTATTCAATTCAAGTCAGGCCTGCCCATCGATCACAGTTCAGAGCCGCATGAGGAATTCGTCTAAATTAAAAATGGAGTTTGCAACTACGGTCCATGCGGCCAACTCGATTACATCCGCTTCTACTGGTGCCGGACCAATCGGATCCGTTGCCAACTTGGCAGCCTGCTGCGGTTGTTGTCTGAACAAGTTGAACGCCTGATCATAAAGTCGACAGAGTACCGCCAACTCATCAGATGAAACCGGCCGCTGGAGTGCTCGTGTGAGCGCAAACTTCATCCGTCCTTCTAAGGGTTCAGGTTGTTGCAGGACCAGCCGCGCATAAGCCTGGGCAGCTTCGATATAAACGGGATCATTCAGTGTGACCAGCGCTTGCAGCGGCGTATTGGTGCGTACTCGCCGTAATGTGCAGACCTCGCGAGTCGGTGCATCAAAGGCACTCATCGACGGATAAGGATTAGAACGCCGCCAAGTCGTATAAAGTCCACGACGATATCGGTCATCGCCACTACTAGTCTGCCAGTCGGTACTAGAACCAAAGGCAGCCGACAAGCCAAGTGAAGGTTGAGGTGGCTTGACAGGCGGACCGTACATCTTGGGACTTAGCAATCCGGCCACAGCCAGCGCTTGGTCACGAATCGTCTCTGCTGGCAATCGAAAGCGCGGCCCGCGTGCCAAATAGCGGTTGTCAGGATCGCGCTGTGACAATTCATGATCTACCTTGGAACTCTGCCGGTAAGTGGCACTCATCAGCAGTGTTTTCAGCAGGTGCTTCATGTTCCAACCACTATCCATAAAATCGACAGCCAACCAGTCAAGCAATTCGGGGTGACTTGGCAGATCGCCCTGTGAGCCAAATTCCTCGGCAGTGGCCACTAGTCCGGTTCCAAACAACTGCTCCCAGTAGCGATTGACTGTTACGCGAGCTGTCAAAGGATTATCACGACTGACTAGCCAGCGTGCAAACGACAACCGATCGACAACTGAATGGGGATCAGCCTGAAATACGGCAGGGATACCCGGCTGAACCTCGTCCCCCAAATCCATAAAATTCCCTCGGAGCTGAATTTTGGTAACACGCCGCTTGTCGTCAGGCAGTTCTTGCAAAATGGGGACGGTCGTTTGAGGTTTGATTTGAGCAAATTGACTTTCTAGCTTTTTGATTCGCTCACGGACTTCCGCCAATTCGGGCGCAATGGTACGGTAAAATCGCAACAACTGATTTTGTTGATGGCTAGTCCGCTGGGCCGAGTCGATTTCCATAACATCCTGGACATCTGCTGGGATAGCCGCCCACTGCTGGATTGTCTGATCTGTCGTCACTCCGATACGAAACCGTCCTAGAACGTACCGTAGGTGAGGCGACTGATGCAGCAAACGAATTTTCATTCGACTTTCGGGAGTAAATTCCAGCGGTTGCTGCAACTCCAATATCAAATGATGATCTCGACCGGTCGCACCACCAACTGCCCAACCTCGATTCAGATCGATGGGCTTGGTTACAAGATTTTTAGCAGCGAATCCATCTTGGTCAAAAGTTGCGAAGGCTGACGCCCAGACCGCATCCTGACCGCCATCAGCACTAAATGACGAACTAGCTTGAGCCACATTTTCGATCGTTCTCTGCCAAACGACTTGCCGCTGTTCATCTAATATTTGAATAGTTGCTCCGCGTAATCGCTCCATGATGGGGGCCCCGCCGTCGGTACGATTCCAGACCACCACTTTGTCGATTGCCTGACTTTGGCCCAGGTCTACCTGCCACCATGGATCGGTTTCATCGGCTTTCGAATGCGTTACCGAGTTCTCTGCGAAGTAGTTGCCGCTAGTTTGCCCATCGATTGCTCGTTGGGCAACTCCGTCAAACGCAGTGCTCTTTTGGCTGGCCGAACCGCCTGTGGCAATGTTTTGATCACCTGAAAAAACTTCGACTTCAGCCAGCGACAAGATTCGATTGGAACCCGGCAATTCGACGCGTACCCAGCGCCCAGTTAACTTGGTGCGAGCGGGCGGTATGACGCTAGCTTGCAGTTCGCTGAGCACAAAATTACCGTCTCCCCATCCCGGACCACCACCCGGTAAATCTGGATCTGACAATGCCTCCAGCCGTATTGCGTAGATGGAAGAAGGTTGGTTCTCCGTTGAATCGAGGCCAGCCAGTTCTATGTCGTAGTTATCTTTTGCAGCGCCTGACTGGCTGCGCACTATATTGGATTCATCCTGAATGCTCAGCATCACACCACTTTCGCTGTTAGCGGTGACTACCTGCGGAAACATCCACTCTGGTTGACGCGACAAGCCATGCTCCCACTGCCTAGCCGATTCCAACAGTTGTGGAGTACTGTCTTGAAATATTGCCTGCTGCTTTACCAACTGATTTTGCAACTCACGCCGCTGCGCTTGTTGTTCCTCTGTCCATACCTCGAAAACGGGCACTTCGTCCGTGCGATCTGCATCAGCGCAATTATTAAAAATTGCCAGCGATTGATAGTACTCATGCTGACTCAGCGGATCGTATTTATGTGAATGGCACTGGGCGCAAGACATGGTGGTACCCATCCAAACCGCATAAGTTGTATTGACGCGATCCACCACTGCCACATTGCGAAATTCCTCGTCGTTGGTACCACCTTCATTGTTGGTCAACGTATTGCGATGAAACGCGGTAGCTATCCGCTGCGACTGCGTGGGGCTAGGCAATAAATCGCCGGCCAACTGCTCGATCGTAAACTGATCAAAAGGCAAATTGCGATTGAAAGCATCGATCACGTAGTCACGATATGCCCAGATGGTGCGTGGAGGATCATCGGCGTATCCAGCCGAATCCGCGTACCTGGCCAGATCCAACCAAAGGCGAGCCCAGTGCTCACCATAGGAATTTTTGGATTGAAAGCGATCGACCATTCGCTCATAGGCATCTTGTGAATCATCATTCACAAATTGCTCAGTCTCTTGCCAAGTTGGCGGCAAGCCGGTAACGTCCAAAGCCACGCGGCGTATCAATGCATAACGATCAGCTTCTGGTTGTGGCTGAAGCTGCTGTGTCCTCAAGTGCTTTAACACAAAATGATCAACTGGATTGCCAGCCCACTGATGCTCCAACTGGCTGATCAAAGGCGGGATCTGTGGTGATCTAGGCTTATCATAAGACCAGTGCATGGCAAAGGATGCGCCCTGCCTGATCCATTGGCGCAGTAGCCCTACTTCCGATTCATTCAACTGTCGACCGGCTTCGGCTGGCGGCATCATTTCTGATGAATCGTCGCTGGTGATTCGCTGTATCAAACGGCTTTCTGACGGCTGTCCGGGAACCACCGCAAAATATCCGCCCAAATCCTGATTTAGTCCCTCGGGTGTATCTAATCGCAAACCGTCCGCAGTACCCCCTGCCCTTTCCTGCTGATCGGGCCCGTGGCATCGGAAGCAGTGATTGGAAAGAATCGGCCGAATATCGCGGTTGAAATCAAGCTGCGACTGTACCTCCTGAGCCCGCAAATGGCCGTCCGCCCAAATCGTGATCAGTATCAATGGAGCACAGAAAGCGAGCGCATCGAGTCGAATTTTGAACATGGCTGTTTGCAGGGGAACAGAATTGGCAGGATAGGTTTGGTCGTGTAGGGTAACCGATGATCAGCAAAAACCCAACCGACACTAACTCAGTTCACCGATTATAACCACCCAAACCCTAACATTGAGCCAACTGAAGGCAAAAATTGTTCACCGCTTGCGGTCCATCTTGCTGTTCCGGACAAAAAGTTGTCTGCCGAACTGAGCCAATTCTATTAGCAAGTCGCATCCAATTTTGGGAAAAACCGGGCTGACAGCCATCGGCCTGTGGCTTGAAATACTGACGGCGATACGTTAGCTTGACTCAGTACCGTAGCGATAATCGTGCACGAGCACTACTACGCGCTTCGTGAATCAGGAATCCTAGACATGACATCGACACCGCCCAATCCCTATTCGAGCCCACCACCACAGCCAACAAACAGTGGCGGTGCCGCGGTTCCTCCTAAGGTCAACCAGCGAGAATCGGCGACAGCCCTGGATGCAATTATTCCAACCAACCCGTTGGCTGCCTTTTCTTGCTATTGTGGAATTTTCTCGATGCTGTTTTGTTTCTTGGGATTGATCTTGGGGCCACTTGCCATCTTCACAGGGCGCAAGTCGCTGAGCAAGTCTCTTTCAATCGAATCCGACTATGGGGCCGCAACCAGCAAGATTCGCGCTTGGATTGGAATCGTGACAGGATCGATTGGCACTGCGCTGGGATTGGCCGTTATTGTGTTTGGGATCCTAGGTGCTTTGCAAAGATAACCGTTTTATTGCCGCGAAGAATTTGCTTATTACCTGACAACTATTTTAGGAGCCAACATGGACAATTCGACAGATCGCGACAACGCGGTAATGATTGACTCTTCGACTACCAACGATGCAGCCATTGATCCGCAAAAGGCGATGGAGCT
>DAIRSD010000398.1:0-4666 GCA_036804625.1 Aureliella sp.
CAGCTCGGTACTAGCTGGGAAATGTTGGACCAACTTCCCGCCCCATCGACCAACCCCAAGCTGGCTCAGTCGCCAATCGAATTGGTGGCTCTGTCCGTCACTCACTCCAGGGAAAGAGCTTGGAAGTCGAAATTGAAAAAACACCTAGGCTGGACATTGGCCGCAAGTGTGCTGTTGGCATACCTGCTTGGCGCTGGATTGGCCTTGTTGCGCGGACAACGAACCACTGAAGAATTCCTGGAGGACCTACCCATATTGTGCCACTACCGGGAACTCGAATTGGTCGATTCTCCGAAGTGGCTAGATCGATTGGCCACTATTCCCGATCTTTTGGAAGCTGGATTACCTCTGAACGAACAACCGGCTTGCCCTTTACATCCCGAACGGACAACTGAATTGTTGCCATGGTTGGACTCTCTTCCGGCCACTCAGCGACAGGAGCTATATCGTAATTACGAAGACTTTCGACAAACTACGCAGCTCCGAAAAACCCAGCTCCGTCAAATCGCCAGAACTTTACAGGACAGGTCGTCAGCGGCGCACTACCAAAAGGTTCTAGCGGCCTACTCGGGTCTTGCCAGGCAAATCAGCAGTGCCGAATTGGCGCAGATCATGGCCATCGACAATTTGGACCGGCGAGCCGCCGAAATAATACGCATCGTGGATCGCGAACTGGCAATTGGATACGCATATCAACTGACTGAGGATGAAAAGCGTGGCGTTCAAACATGGGCCAACAACCTCAAGGAGAACAAATTCGAGTATTTTTTTGGACTAGAAGACCCCGATAGCGAGATCGTGCGACTCTTGGACACGGATTCCCCCGATTCACTGATTAGCCATCAGGATCTAACCGACTTGACGCAGAGTATCGCACCCAAGGGGCGCGATCTACTGTCCCGTGTCGCTCCCGAGTTACACTCGAATATAATGCGACTTTGGGTCTACGCTTCTCTACCTAATTTGCGACCCGCACAACAGTTGACTACCGAGGAACTTCAGCAGCGATTTTCTGAACTGCCACTAGAAAGACAGAACGAGTACATCTATTTGAGCGGATCGGAAGTTCTGCGACGACTGAAGGCTAACGATCTCGAAGCAAAACCCGGTCTCTGATGTCGCGACGATTCAGTCAGTCCAGCAATTGGACTATTGCAAGTAACTGCTTACGGAACCTCTTGCATTGGTTTCACTCGCGGAAATGGAAGTGGGCGGCCTACCGAATTGAAGTGTGTTATCACTTCTTCTATCACTTCACAAAGCTCTGCATAGACTTCTCGAGGATCGTCTCCGTGTATGCCGGTAATCAAGTCAGGGCACTTACCAACGTAAGTCTGATCCTCCTCGCTCCACTGCACCCACTTGTGATACTGGTCACTTGATTTCACTGCTTTATCTCCTCGATCACTTGCCTCACCTGTTTCTCTTGATACGGTTTGGCATCAGGTATAACTAGTTCTGGTCAACGGTATCTTGCGAGGTGCTAAATTTACAAATTTTTTGGGGTGCCAACAACGTAAGTATGCTCCCGTTTGATTGCTGTTTGCAAGCGTCATCAGGGATTTTCATCGAGTCGAACTGATCATGGTGGACCTGCGTTCAACATACTGGATTCGGCCAACAATTGCTGGATGACCTGCTTGATTTCAGCCAGTTCTTTGTTGCTGCCACCGGTTAGCACCCATCGCACGCGGCCCTGTTGATCCACAACAATGGTCTGAGGCAACGTCTCGGCCAGATATTCTTTAGCGACTTGCCCGTCTGGGTCAATGACTACCGGCACGTTCAATCCCAATCGATCCAATGTGGCCTGGACACGACCTACTGATTCAGCCACGTTGATGTTCAGCAACTGAACTGGTTGCTGCGAAAAGCCGTCGATCAACTGAGCGATGGCCGGAAGCTGCTGCACACAAGTTCCGCTCCAACTTGCCCAGAAATTTAAGATAGCGACCTTGCCTTGCAAGTCCTTCACGCCCAAGGGAGTGTTTTCTATCGTCCGCAACGCAAAATGCGGTGCTGGCTTATCCAGCAGCGGTGAACCCTGTCCTGGCGGCCGACTGTGCCCCTCCTGCGCAAAAGCCCGTGGAAGCTCGGCCAATGACAAGCCCCAGGGATTTTTTCGATACTGTAGAATTCGCGGTTCCAGTTCAGGACCAAACAAAATTTTCTGAATACCGCTAACGGGCACTCTGCAGCTCCCAAGCAACGGACTGTCGCCATACAATACCGCTAGCTCCATCCGCATAGGACGAAAAGTGATCCCTCGTCCCGACTGAATCACATGGATCATGTAGCCCGGCGTAGCGATAGGCGCTTGACCGGCTTGATCAGCACTGGAGCTTAGAACCCAATTGCGATCATGAAGCCATATCAACTGAGCGATCTGCGAGCGCGGGATGCGTGCCACTTCGCGATGCGATTCGACGATCGCCCATTGATCATCCATCTCCAACAATCGGCCACGTAAGTAGTCGCCACTGACAGACACCAACAAATGAGTCGGTGGATCTTCTTTCAAAGCGCGAGGAACCGTCGTCAGATTTCGAAGTTTTTCGTCCGTGGGTTGATTGACGTTAGCCTGCATCAAATTGATCCGAGCGCTAGTCAGTTGCTGGTGAGGCACAAAACGAACTTGAGTCTGATCAGATAAGAAATGGACTCCCCCCAGGTCGATAGCCGTAATCACAGCATCGATCGTATCTCCACTTCGAAATACAATCTCATGGTCAGCTCTTTCTACCGATGCCGAAGTAGCAGATGAAGTAGTCGCCTGTTCGTTTGAACGATTGCCCGAATGAATGTCGGTGAACAAGGTTTCTAAACGACCTGTGGGTTGTCCATCACCGCCTATAGGCAATTCTAGGCGGTAGGTAATGTCCCCGCTGGCATCTGGCCGCAAACTGCTGGCTGTTCGGCTGCCATGTGGCTGCCAGTGCAACGTCTGGCTGTCGGACTGAGCAACGTCTTGAACTAGAAATCCAAAATACTGCGACTGGCCCACCTGCAATGTGGCGTTGCGATTCGACTTCACGTCCGAAATCCATCGTGACTGGGTTCCCACCACAGCCCGTAGGTCTTCAGGATCTATCATCAATGTTCCTTCGACACCGACTGATTGAATGGTGATATTGCCAGATTGCCATCACAACCATTGTCCTATGAATCGGGAACCATCCAGCAAGACGACTTCGACATCGTTTGACTGCTCGGCGGTCATCGCGCTAGCTTCCGATTGGCTGCTAGAGTTCGATACATCATTTGAATCTGTCGATCCAGAGTCTTGGGATTGACTTTGTCTTCGCATCGGACCGGTAGCCAGTAATTCAAGTGGAATCTGCTGAACCTGACCACTGTCACCAGCGACCGTAATCGTTTGAGTCTTTAGATCCAGATCGCTGATCTTTCCCGCAATAGCCGATCCGTCGCGCAAAACGACTTGATCGGGCTGCTGACTGGTCCATCGCGATATCCAATCCCAGTGCTGCACTTCCAAGCGATCTACCGATAAAGCCGGTCCGTGATTAACGATTTGCACACCGGTGCCAAGCCTGGACTTGTCCGCTGGCAGATGCAGTTGCCCCAATGGTCGACCGTACGCATCGCGCACCGCAACTCGTCCCAATTTCTGATCCAACAAAATTGTCAATTCAAGTTGCGGCTGGCTATCGCCCAGCTCTGCGACCTGAATCACGTCGGCCTGATTGTCCACTTCGCGGACCAGTACCACTTGTCGGTTCCAAATCTCTAGCCGAGCCGCCGAAGGGACAAGACCCGGCATAGGTTGTCCGGTAGCCTGCCCCGCAATCTGTCCTACCGCTTGATCGGTGATTGCTCCCAAAGAGATGGTGAAGTCGGGGGCTCCACTCCAAGTTAACGATAAATTCAGCTCGCTACGTTCAGGAAGATTCAATTGGCCAAGAATCGAGGCACCTTGACGATGAGCCGTCAAAGTACCCTCTTGGAGATCCCAATCCCTCCAACCAGTTGGATCGTTCCACGGTGCTTTGTCCGACAAACCGGCGTAAACGACTTGGCCCACGTAGTCAGCCGATACGATGGAGACAACTTGGCCACGATCAACCTTTACTTGCCCGAGCAATTGCGAGTCTAAAGTCACCCAGCGATCATCTACGGCCACCAGCGCTCCGGCCACTAACTGTCCAGAATCCATCTCCAGCAAGAAACTGCCTGGAACGACCTTCCTTCGCTGATCGGTTGTCGGAGGACTGGTGATCGAGCCAATTGCGTCCAGTTCCAACAGAAACGGCTCGGTAAACCCTTGGTTCTGCCAAGCCAAACAGCCCGGCTGCTGCGAGGCGACCACTGCGCCAATCCCTACCGACCGATTTTTCAGTTTCAATCGCTTGGCTGGAACCGATGCCTCCAGCGGCTCGCCAACCTGCGCCATGGCGAACTGCGGTATCGAAAGAACCCAAACGAAAAAACCCAGACGGCCAAGCAGGCTAATGCGCCATACCCTATGGGCATCTTGCAAGCCTTTACGGCTTGTAATCTGCGATTGACCATTCCGGCTGGAATGCACTAGGTGGCTGTAATTGATTCCGACTTTCCGTTGCCCAAACCGCTGCATTCCATTCACCTTATTAGCGCTCGTAGATCGGCAGAAAACGGTAATTGACTGCTACCGCCAACAGATTCTAAC
>DAIRSD010000399.1:0-4656 GCA_036804625.1 Aureliella sp.
GCTCTCGAAAATTTGGGTGGTGCCCCCGTACAAACAATGTGCTACTGTTTCTTCGCGACTTTTGGGTTGTGGCAATCAGATCCGGTCGGACGCGAAAGGTCCGGTCGGACGCGAAAGGTCAGTGAATGTTGTCCGGTGATTGGCAGAAAGTTGGAAAATGCTTTATAACTTCGTTTACAAATATCGTTCAACCTCCTCGGAAACCGAGCATTTTGATCAGTCTATATTGAGGATTGGTGCGGGGATGAGTTGCGGTCACACGGGAGATATGCAGCAGTTATAATTGGAAGCTCGCTAGAGTAGGTTTCTTCTCCAATACATTTTTCAGAAGCATGTGAGCCTTACATCGCACCTTCCTATCTTCCACAGACTCTCTGCACATTGCAGTTCTGAAATGAAAATCCACTTACTTACTCGTGCGTTACTTGTTGCGCTTTGGGTGCAGTCCTTGAACGCAACAGAACCACCTCTTGCCACAGAATCTTCGAACCAGGGTCAGAGCGTTTGTTTCGATCATGATGTCATGTCGGTGCTGTCGAAAGCAGGTTGTAATGCTGGCACGTGTCACGGAAATATCAATGGCAGAGGAGGCTTGTTTCTTTCATTGAGAGGCCAAGATCCGGATTTCGACTTTCAGCAGTTGGCCCATGCTTCAAGGGGACGGCGTGTGAATCCATTTTCCCCAAGTGACAGCCTATTGCTGTTGAAAGCCACCTCACAAGTCGCCCACGAGGGCGGCCAGCGTTTTCCCGACTCCTCGCTAGAGTATCGCTTGATTTTAGATTGGATTCGCAATGGCATGACTCCTCCCGATCCTGCAGCACCACGAGTCATGCAACTGTTGGTGGAACCTAAGGATACCGTAATTTGGATGCCCCAAAAAGACGCTCAACTGAGGGTGCTTGCTAAGTTCTCCGACGGAACTCAACGAGACGTTAGTCGACTGGCTGTTTACGAATCCAGTGATCCAATGGTGACAGTGACATCACAGGGGCTTGTTCAATTTTCCAAAGCGGGATCTACGACCGTTCTTGTGCGCTATCTAGAGGGGCAAACTACTTCAGATCTAGCATGCCGTGAGTCACTGGAGGGGTTCCTATGGATAGAACCTGACTCGGCGAACTGGATCGACATTCACATACAACAACGATTGAAGAAGTTGAAAATTCGACCCGCAGGAATCGCGAATGACTCAGTATTTCTTCGCAGACTATCATTAGACTTGCTGGGGGTCTTGCCCTCCGCTAACGAGGCAAGGAGCTTCGTTGCAGATACGGATCCCGACAAGCGACAACGAATCGTCTATCGCTATTTGGCTCTGCGCGAGTTTGCTTCTATGTGGTAGCTGAAATGTTACTATCTGTTGCTAAATTAAGAAATGACTCTGGACTCCAAAGGCGTGCAAATTCTACATGAGTGGATGGTACAGCAGTTCACCTCCGATTTGCCGCTAGACCAGTTTGCCAGTCAACTCATCTCATCTCGAGGCAGTACCTACCAAAATCCACCCGCAAACTTTTGGCGAGCTCATCGCGAACCACTGGTACGCGCGGAAACCACCGCCCAAGTCTTTTTGGGTGTGAGACTGCAGTGCGCGAAGTGTCACAACCATCCGTTTGATCGATGGTCCCAAGATGAGTACTACCACTGGGCAAGTGTTTTCGAAGGTGTTGAATATGAAATAGTAGCCAACGATCGAAAAGATCATTTGGACAAACACGAGTTCGTAGGTGATCAGATTGTAAGGGTTAAATCTGAGGGCCTGATTGTGAATGCCCGCACGGGACAATCAGCCGCTCCCAGGTTCCTGGGAAGCGATCAGCATGTCGACGGAGATCGTTTGCAGCTTTTATCTTCCTGGTTAACGAGCCCTGAGAATCGTATGTTTGCGCGAGCGCAAGTGAATCGAATTTGGTATCACATCATGGGCGTAGGGTTAGTAGAACCTGTTGACGATTTGCGAGCAACCAACCCACCATCACATCCTGAGCTGCTAGAGAAACTAACCGACCAGTTGATTGAAAATGATTTTAGCCTCAAACATCTGGTGCGTACAATCGTCAACTCTCGCACCTATCAATTGGATTCTGAATTGGACCGGTCACAACTTGGGCAAGGCGAAGCTTTGGATGCGAGACTTCTGGCTCAGGCAGTCGTGCGTCGCTTGACGGCTGAGCAACTGCTGGATGCACAATCTCAGGTTTTAGACGTACCAGCTCAATTCGAAGGTTATGCTGAAGGCAGTCGCGCTTTAGATATTGCTGGAGTCGAGCGAATTCGACGCACTTTGAGCCCGGATGATCAACTACTTCGCAGGTTTGGTAAGCCTGAAAGGTTGCTTGCCTGCGAATGTGAGCGGAGCAATGAAGCCACTCTGGGGCAAGCTCTCAGCCTGATTGGTGGACAGCAACTGAACGAGCGGCTGCGGCAAGCAGACAATCGTCTTGGTCGGATGTTGGAACTGTCGCTGAGTCATCGAGAGATGATCGAAGAATTGTTCTGGACGGCACTCACTCGGCCTCCCAACGAAGAAGAGGTCGCCGGTATGGAGGCATATATGAGGCAAGCTTCAGCGCCTCGGCAAGCACTGGAAGACATTACATGGGCGCTGCTGAACACCAAGGAGTTGGTATTCAGGAATTAGCAGATTGCATTCAAGTCGTCGCGTTTTTCTCCTTCAAAGCTGTTCGAATCAAAAAACATGAACAACCTTAGCTACTCATGTCAAGAATATCGTGCGATTGATATTTCCCGACGAAGCATGCTCCGAATTGGTGGGTTAGGGTTGTTAGGCATGACCATTCCCAAGTTGTTGCAATCTTCGGAAGTGAATCGGCAGCTACCGGTTCGTGCCCGTTCGGTAATTTTCTTGTTTCAATGGGGTGGCCCTAGTCACTTGGACACGCTTGACCTAAAGCCCAATGCACCGGAAGAAATTCGAGGCCCACTGCGACCTATTTCTAGCGTGATTCCTGGGCAGCCGGTCAGTGAGCACTTTCCCGAGATGGCCAAACGCATGGACCGAGTTACCTTGATTCGCAGTATGACGCACACTATGAAGAATCACAATTCAGCAGGCTATTACGCTCTCACGGGCCAACCACCGCCCAGCGATGATCAGCGATTGCGTGATTCGCTGGATTTATGGCCAGCTTATGGTTCCGTGGTGGATGCAATCGCCCCTTCTACAGGTAAATTACCCACGTTTGTGTCATACCCACATACCATTTCAGATGGTTCCATTACGCCTGGCCAACACGCTAGCTTCTTAGGGAAGCAACATGATCCCTTTTTCTTTCAGAACGATCCGAATGGCGAAACCTTTCGCTTACCTGAACTGACTCTCCCCAGCGACTTGCAATTGGATCGCATGCAGCGTCGCAGGGAACTTCAGAAGTTGGTGGATCGTCAAGCACGACTGCTGGATAATTCATTGGAAGTTCGTGGCTTTGACGAATACTACGAACAGGCCATCCAAATGCTGACTTCAGACAAAGTTCGCTCGGCGTTCGATTTGGAAAGCGAACCAACAGACTTACGCGACCGCTACGGTCGAACAACCTATGGTCAGGGATGTCTTTTGGCACGACGCTTGGTAGAAGCTGGAGTGAAGTTTGTGACTGTCTATTTTTCGAAGTCCATCGGCGGACGACAAGTTAACGAAGGAGGTTGGGACACGCATGGTTTTGACAACACGCGGATGTATGAAATCGTGGACAAGTATCAGCACCCGATCACGGACCAGTCACTGCCGGCCCTACTGGACGACCTGGAAGATCGAGGTTTACTCGATGAAACTTTGGTGGTGTGGGTAGGCGAGTTTGGCAGAACTCCCAAGATCAACAAGAACGTTAGCCGCGATCACTGGCCACAGTGCTATACGGCATTATTGGCGGGCGGAGGGGTCAAGCGTGGTTACGTGCACGGAGCCTCCGATGCTCACGGCATGTACCCTGATAAACATCCTGTTCGTCCGGAAGACCTGGCAGCCAGCATCTATGCGCTCATGGGTATTGATCCAGCCACAGAAATTTATGATCGCGGCAATCGTCCACTAGTCATCGCGGGTAAGCCTGTTCGGGAAATCTTTGCATGAAGCTCCGTGTCGTGATGAACAGTTCTTGCAGAGTACTTCTCTGGTGACTGTATTGGGCTGTAATACCATTGTTTCGCTCGGCTGTAGCAGATGAAACGAAAGAAGCCGAAGCGGAATCGGCTGAGCCAACAGGTCAACTTGTAGCCGAATCGGATGTCGAAATTGCTGCCCGCGACCAACAGACCTCACTCGCTCAGGCGGAATGGAAGCAACTTCAGCATGAAGTGGTTGATCTAAAGCTAAAGTCGACTTTCTTGGAGGGTCGCCTTATTTCGCTTAAAAACACTCGCCAATCGCAAACCCAAGAAATCGAAGAGCTACTAAAGAAATCAGGTGACTTATATCGTTCAGCCAACAGATTGCTCCGATTTTTCAGAATCATTGCGTGGCTTGCCACAACACGCGCAATCCCCAAGGACGATTCAGCATGGCTGACTCAACGGGTCGACTTCTGGCAACGGTCCGTTCTGCGGCTCTTTGGAACTAAGTTGGTCTGACGCAAAAAACCCTATAATTTCTCAGGAAATACAGGGTTTTTGCAAGTCGGGCCGGCGGGATTC
>DAIRSD010000400.1:0-4648 GCA_036804625.1 Aureliella sp.
AGTGTAACTGGAAGCATCATCGTTATGAGCGAGCAGGTCGTAATCAGCAATGGCAGCTGGGACGCGTAGACTCGCCAGTTGGAAATCTAATTTTCCCCCCCGGGCGTACCCGATGGCAGTAAGGGAGTTTTGAGCGGCAAAGTGGATAACGATACGATAGAAGGGCAGTGGTCCATCGATATCGGCGGTGCCAAGATTACTGGTTCGTTCAAAGGTAGCAGAACTGCAAAGGCAGCAACCAAGGTCCAGGAAACCAAGACCGAAAAAACGGAAGCAATGACCGATGTGGACTCAGACGAAAAGCCCAAGAATGGTGAAGCAGAATCCCCCAAGAAGGATGAAGCCACCAAAGACGAAGCGAAGAAAGATTCTTCTCCCGCGTCTGATGAAAGCCTGCTGGACGGGATGCCTGAAAGCTTTGTAGGCCCGCTGTTAGCTGATCTGGTAGCGCACGAAGTTGGTCACACTTTGGGACTTCGGCACAATTTCAAAGCCAGTAGCCTGTACACGCTGGCGGAAGTCAACAGCGAAAGCATCAAAGGTAAGAAACCATTGGCTGCTTCGGTTATGGATTACCTACCGATCAACTTGCGTATGCAAACGGGCGAACTGCAGGGTGACTACAGCATGATCGGTATCGGTCCCTATGATTTTTGGGCTATCGAATATGGATACACCTTCGAGAAAAACTTAGATGCCATTCTGGCTCGATCCATCGAACCCGAACTGCAGTTTGCGACCGACGAGGATACGCTTGGCCCTGACCCGCTGGCCAGACGGTATGACTTCAGCAGCAATCCATTGGAATATGCCAAGGAACAATCGCTGTTGATCGAAAAATTCCGAAAGCGCATCATGGATCACTATGTCAAAAAGGGAGATAGCTGGACCAAGGCTCGCGAAGGATATGAACTGACGTTGGGTTTGCAGTCACGCAATTCAAGCATGATGAGCAACTGGTTGGGTGGTACCTTTGTCAATCGTGACAAAAAGGGCGATGCCAACGAACGGTTGCCTATTGCCGTGGTACCGGCCCAAGACCAGCGGAACGCACTGAATTTTGTACTTGAGTCAACTTTCCGCGATTCGTCTTACTCGCTTTCGCCGGAACTGCTTTCACGTTTGACCAAAGATTTTATGGATGGCAGCTTCGGACGCGATCCAACCTGGCCGGTACATGATCGCATCCTATCGATGCAATCTGCCACGCTTACTCAACTGATGAATCCTACGACGCTGCGACGTGTTTATGACAACGAATTTCGCATTGCTGCTGACCAGGACGCATTGACTTTGCCCGAACTACTTAATGCAATCAGTGGAGAGATATGGAGCGAATTGAACTCCGAAGTGACACAGAAACACTCGGATCGAGCACCGGTCATTAGCAGTTTGCGTCGCAATTTGCAGAACGAGCATGCAGAACGACTGATCGATCTGATGTTGCCATCGCTCTCCAAGTCGGCGGCCAACAAAGCGATCACCAATCTTGCGGTGATGCAGTTGAAAGACCTAAAGAGTCGGATTGAAAAGCTGCTTGAAAAGTCAGGGGACCAACTGGACACCTACAGCCGGGCTCACCTGGTGGAGTCCAGCGAGAGAATGGAAAAAGCGTTGGATGCCGAGTATATCTACAACCAGACACCGGCAATGCCCAATCCGGGTAGCTTCCTGTTCTTTGGTAATTCGCCAGAGCAGGAGTCAGGATTGGGTCAGCCTACGGAGTGATTTGAACGACGATAGTGCCTTCGTTATCCGAAAGGCCAGATGTCCCTTCGTTAACTCGAAAGAATAACTCACCCGCATGTGGTGCCACCACTTTAGCCTGATGGCCAATCGGTAGCACCGTCAAGGGCTGAGTTGTCTGTTGTGGCTCCTCAGGTTCTGCGGCGATTGCCAACATCAACCGACCTAATGGATGCCCACGATGGTACTCAAGCGTGACGCCCTGAGGCTGACACTTCCATGTGCGACCGGTCTGACCTATCGAGTACTGGCCGTTGGCCTGCAACTGCAGAACTTGCTGAGCCATCACCGACCAACCAGTCGCTTGCCAATTGCGATCAGTATGTACTTCCACGTGCTGTGGTGCCAGCAACGGCTGAGTGTTTGCAGAGAGTTGCAGTAGCCCAGGTGCGTCAGTGAATCCATAGTCTAAATCGTATACAAACGCATCCCAAGCCGTTTGCAATCTAGACAACTTGCCAATCAGCCGCCTGCGCCACCACCGATCTAGCGTAGGTGTGTCCATGACCTGCTGCTTTAGCATTTGATCAAAGATTTTTGCCGTCTCTGGATACTTCTTTAGGAATACCACCAGCGCCCAGCTCCACGCGTACGCATCGACCTGCTGATGTGCGGTAGAACTGTAACGCCAGATTTGATCAATCGTTGGAGCGGTGCCAGCAGCCAGTTGATCGCGAATCAGCTTAGTGCGTCCCCAGTAGGGAACTTCCTGATTCGAAGCCGGAATGATCCCCAGCTCCAATTGAGAATCTTGCCAGCGATGTGTCGCCAGCCATTCAGCGATACCCTCCATCAACCAGGGCGCGTGGTAGCCGCCATAGATTCTGGACATGAACCAGTGAGTGCCTTCATGCAACATCAAATGCCGACGGTAATAAGCGCTAGGTTGCTCCATCACCCACAATTGATCGCCTAGTTGCCATCCATGTTTGAATTCGGGTAGTCCGTCGGGAATTATCCCTGCCCGCTTAAATCGATTGCGTTCCAACATTAGATACAGAGTCACTTTGGCACCGGTAATCTGTTCGGGCGGAGTTTCAAATGTTCACGGCTTGATCATAGATCATCGGCTATTCCTGGCTAGCTTATTCCAGCGGCAAGTCAGTAACCAAAGTCAGATACTGGCCATCAGCAACACGATGCAGCCCCTCGGGAAGTTCGTCCGGTGTTTGAGCCCTAGCTAACGAAACCGATAGGACTGCGTTGATGCTTCCGGTAATGATCCAAAATCTTACTCTGTGGGCCAAAGCGATCACCGGCGTAATACACCGAAGTATTGCACTTCGCATCCAGGCCAATCGCGAGGCATTGAGTTTACGTTCGTCCATGCTTTTTCCGGCATCGTGTGTTGATATCGCTCTACTGGAAGGCTCGATTCAGTCGCGATGCGTTCATGCTGATTGCATGTCGCAACAAGTCGATCTGGTCCAATTCATGCTGAAGGTCCAGAGACGTCTTGGAATCATCGCTGTCCTGGTTCTTCGCCGCTTGCTTCTTTAACTCCAGAGCATGCTCACAAGCATGCTCCAGCAGTTCAATTTTTTTTCGCAGCAGGTGGGCCTGCATGCTTTGGTACGGTCGCAGTTCAAAATTCCTAAGAAAATAGCCAACTTCTAGCATCCGAGTCCAGCGTTCTAGTTCAGGCGTAAAGTGCAAAACTCTTTCTAAGTCGCGACTAGACGCTCCGCTAAGGATTTCGACTCGCACGATCCGCATCTCCTCTTGTACCTCGTCGGGTGCCGGGTAATAAGCGTAACATCCCACCACGCTCAGGGCTACAAGTCCAGCCAGACAGGTCATGCCTACCGCCCGAGCGGACACTTTGCGGTGCATACCATACCAATCCTGCGATTCAATATCTGGAATATGCCTGAGGAATCTTTCAGTGGGACCACGAATCAGAGTGCGCGATAGTCCACCTACAAGGCCAGCCATAGCCAAAAAGATGCAAGTCAAGGTCAAGTCGATTGAAGTGGTCTTCTGCTGAATGGCCTGCCAGATACTGCTTGGTGTAACAGTTGAATCGGAGTGAAAAGGGTTGGTGTAAATGTCAAACGCATGGGTGTGCCCAGCCGGCTCGACACCAGGCGGAATCAAAGGCCGATCAACTGCATAAGCGCATGCCAGCACGATCCCAAACAATGCCACGAACCAGATACATGTCGACCTTAGTCCGTAATGAGCAGCCGTCCACCAAAGCGTTGCCAGATTAACCCCAGTGCCCAAAAGCAGCAGACAGAATGCTGCACCAGGCGAATTGCCGTGATGAAACATCATCCCCAATTGGCTCATGGTCAGCATGGGCGTCGCGTAAATTGGTACTGCCACCGACGCCATGACCAGTGGTGCCGCCGGATTGTCTTGCTCAACCGAACTTTGCAGCGCACCATGAGGCAACAGACCGGCTAGAATGGCCAGTCCCAGCAAAGCAATCAAGGTTAACAAACCACTGGGTCCAAATAGTTCACGAGCCATGAACAACCCGCAAAAGCCCAATCGTCGCAGTGAAATTGGCGTCGCCTCTTGCACGATCGGCGCTGGACGCCAGCCAGTCACACGATCCCAGATCATGCCCAATAGGGTGACCACAGCCAGGGATGCCAGAGCAAATCCAACGATGACATAGGGTCTCGATAGGGTCAGTCCATACAACAAAGACAATGGATTAAATAGCGGCGCAGACAGTGCAAATGCGGTGATAGCCCCGGGTCGCAATCCCATCTGTCGCAGTTGTCGAATGATGGGAATGACGCCAATGGAACAGACTGGTAGCAGCATGCCAATCAGCCACGACTGGGCCAACGATCGCCAGACGGTACAACAAAATAGTTTCAGCGTGACTTCGATGCGCAGATAGTATTACAGCGCGGCTGAAATAAACAGACCAACGATTAATGATTGC
>DAIRSD010000401.1:0-4648 GCA_036804625.1 Aureliella sp.
CCATGCCAACGGCGTTGGTTGCAACTATCAGTCTTAGCTGGTTGTTCATGAATCTTTCTTGAATCACCCGCCGCTGCTCGGGCAGCAGACCAGCGTGGTATGCCCCCACCGGCCATCGCAATTTCTGCCCGATCCATTCCACTAGAGCTTCACAGCGTTTGCGAGTTGCCACGTAGATGATCCCAGCGCCCTGAGTTCGCAGCAAAAAACTCTCTAACTGCTCATCTTTGTCGCGATCGGTTTGACAGGTCACCACTCCAAAATGCAGGTTGGGTCGTGCAAAACCGCTCATGAACTGCTTGGGCTTCTTCAGGCCCAAGACATCCACAATGTCTTGACGTACACGAGCGGTTGCGGTTGCGGTCAGCGCAACGGTTTGAACACCGCCCAACCAGTCTCGGAATTGCCCGATGCGGGCATAGTCCGGACGAAAGTCATGCCCCCATTGGCTGATACAATGCGCCTCGTCGATGGCTAGTAACTGGATAGGAGTAGCCCGGATCGCGTCCAAAAACTGCCGATTGCGCAGTCGCTCCGGTGCCACGTAAACCAGCTTGTATTTGCCGGCGGCAGCGTCTCGCAATCTTGCCTGCTGCTCGCCGGCTGTTAGAGTGCTGTTGATCAAGGCCGCGGGAATTCCATTGCGGACCAGGCTGTCCACTTGATCCTTCATGAGCGCAATCAAAGGAGATACGACAATCGTGAGACCAGGGCGAATCAGGCTTGGCATCTGAAAACAAAGACTTTTACCCCCGCCAGTTGGCATGACGCAAAGGCAATCGTCTCCGGCCATGATCGCTTGGATCATCTCCTGTTGGCCAGGTCGGAACGACTGCAAGCCAAACTGCTCAAGAGCTTGATTCATGCTGAGATATTGTTGGTTCATTTTGTAAACAGTTCTTGAATAAGGAACTGCACCCGATTGTTAGCTTTCCCTACGACAGCCTTGATAGCTGTTGCCAGCAAAAATGGTGGCTAGGGACCATCTAGCCGCTGAAGTTCCCGAAATTATAACAACATCCCGACCAAACGATTCCATCTATGGTCAGATCGCATTCCGTTTCAGCAAACCTATTGAATAGAGCCATTTACTGTGTTAGATTCTGACACGGAGGCGAACTTCAATCGCATCGATCGCTAAGTCCGTGTCAGGCTTTCTCCATGGGCATCTTGATTTCGTCGTTAGTTCCCACGTTTGGGCGTACAGTGAACACAATATGATTCGGTATCTATTCGTCGGGCAGTTTCTACTGGGATCTGCGTTGGGTATCCAAGTTGCATTCTCGCACGATAAACCGTTAGTTGAGACTAGAAAAGACGTCACGTACGCCACTGTTGACCAGACGGATCTTCAGCTTGATCTATACCTGCCAACTGGGATCAGTCAACCAGTACCTGCAATTGTCGTGATTCATGGTGGTGCTTGGATGTCCGGCAACCGACAGGATATGGCTTCCCTATCTAAGCAACTGGCGACCCATGGATTTGTGACGGCATCGATCAGCTATCGATTGGCCCCCAAGCATCGCTTCCCAGCGCAAATTGAAGACGCCAAGGCAGCAGTTCGGTACCTCCGCGCCAACGCCAAGGAACTTCTAATCGACCCACGTCAAATTGGGGCTATCGGCAGTTCGGCCGGTGGGCATTTGTCGATGATGCTTGGAGCAATGGATTCAGGTGACGGCATGGAGGGTGATGGCGGAAACCTGGATCATCCGAGCAAAGTGCAGTGCGTGGTCAATTTTGTAGGACCTGTGAACTTGCCACGTGAGTCCTACACTCCGCTTCAAATGCAGATCCTGAAGGCTTGGCTAGGTGCCGACCCCAAGGAAAAACAGAATGAGTTGAAATTGGCGTCGCCTTTCACCTATTTCAACAAAGGGGACGCACCACTGCTTTGCTTCTTCGGTACCAAAGATCCGCTGGTTACTCACGATCAGGCATTGGTCGTGGCCGACGCGCTTACCCAAGCCGAAATACCGGGTCGCGTCGAACTGCTATTAGGTGCAGGCCATGGTTGGCGTGGTGCTGAAATGGATCGCACGATCGAGGCCACCATCGATTTTTTCAAACATCATTTAAAGAACCAACAATAAGAATATCGCACTTATCAAGGTTTATCCAATGAAAAGGACCGCAGGTATGCGATCACTAAAGATTCTGTTCCTACTCATGACCTTCGCAGTCGTTTGCACAGGTACCGGTGCCGCCGACGAACAACTTAGCTCTTTGGGCCAATCCGTAGCCGATGTTCAGCAGGCGTCAGCGTTGTTGCACACTCTTTCGCTTCGCGATGATTTACAGTTGACGCAGGTCCTGGCCGCCATGAAGGACCAGTCCCCCGTGGCGAAGAATTGGTTTTTGTCATTAGCCGAAGTGGTTGCGGACCGCGACAAAGATCGCGCTCTCGGGCAATGTCGCCAGTTCTTGGATCTGTCCAGCGAAGATGGCACGGCTCGTTATTGGGCTTTCAGTTACTTGATCAGGCACAATCCAGAGTCAAAGGCCGATCTGCTTGACAACCGGATCGACGATACCAGCCTGGACTTGCGATATGAAGCGATCGAATTACAGCTCAATCGGCTAGGGAGTTCGCCACCAGCGTCTGAGGAGCAAAAGCAAGCCGCCTACCGTCAACTTCTGACCGCCGCCCGCCTGCCGTCGCAGGTACAGCAGATCGCCAAGCAGTTGGAAGGATTGAATGTTCCTGTCGATTTGTTAAACCATTTCGGATTTGTTTCCAAGTGGTACACGGTAGGAACCTTTGACAATTCGAAGCAGTCGGGTTTTGAAACCGCCTATCCGCCTGAGTCGGATTATCTGGCTGGGAGCTTGACCTACGCGGCAGATCGTCTCATGGCAACCGGCTACCAGGGCAAAGAGGCAACGGTCTACTGGAAGGAAACAACCACCACCGATAGCGAGGGTATGATCGATCTGGCCAAGCTATATGACAAGGCCAAAGGGGTAGCCATTTATGCACTGGGCAATTTTGTCAGCTCAAATGACCAAACTCTGCAAGTCCGAGTCGGCAGCATCAATGCCGTCAAGGTATGGGTCAATGGCCAGCCTTTGATCAGCCGCGAAGTCTATCATGCGGGGGGTCAAATCGATCAGTATAGCGCTCCGGTCAAACTGAACGCGGGCAACAACCTAATACTGATTAAGGTTTGTCAGAATGAACAGACCGAATCCTGGGCTCAGCAATATTACTTTCAATGCCGTTTTTGCGACTCCACTGGGCTGGCTGTGCGATCAACGGCCACTGAAGAGCCCAACCTGTGATTGAATAGGACCAAACATGACCATTGCTTTCAAGTCCCGTCGGTGTCAATATCTGACCTTGCTGATATTCGCGACCTCCTGTTGCACGGCCACCAATCTGCTGGCTCAGTGGCCTGAGTTTTTGGGACCTGGAGGCAATCCCGTTATTGCCAATGGCTCGCTGCCCGATCATTTTGAAGTTGAAAAAGAGGGCCAACCATCAGTCAATATCGCTTGGCGAACTTCTTTGCCCGGACGCAGTGTCAGCAGTCCCATCGTGGCTGGCGGCAAGGTTTTTACTACTGGCAGTTGGGGGATGGAAGGACGTTGGCAGCATGTGGCCGCGATGGACTCGCAGTCGGGGCAGATTTTGTGGCAACGCGCAATGCAAGCGACCGGTCGGCCTCATTGTCACCCAACCAGTGCCAATGCGGCTCCATCGCCTTGCACGGATGGTCGTCAAGTCTATGCGTTTTTCAGTTCAAACGACTTGGCCTGCTACGACCTAGTGGGCAATCTGGTCTGGTTTCGCAGCCTGGTCGATGCGCATCCGCTTGCGGGCAACGATGTTGGTATGAGTTCATCGCCTGTTGTGATTGATTCGGTGGTTGTGGCTGTAGTCGAATGCCAAGGTGATTCCTTTGCTGTAGGAATCGATTCGGCCAGCGGAGCCACGTTATGGGAGTTGCCGCGTCCGCGCAAGGCCAATTGGTCCTCGCCTCGCGCTATGACGACTACCGATGGGCAAAGCTTGGTACTGATCCATAACGACGAAGGTGTTGTTGCTGTACAACCACGAAATGGAAAAGTCGTCTGGACTCTGCCTGATCGCTGTTCGACGATCGCCACCGCAGTAGCGGCAGGTGATTGGCTGTTTCTGCCCGGTGATGGTCTGGGTGCTTATCGTGTGACCGACGCATTGACTGCGCCTCAGTCGGCTTGGCGGTCCAACCGGATCAACCCCTCATCCGCCTCTCCTTTGTTTGTTGAATCCATCGGCGTTTTGGCGCTCAATCGTAGCGTCCTGGTTTGCTGCGACACCAGTGGGCAGCTCCAATGGCAAACTCGCTTGCCTGATGCGGGGCAGTTTTGGGCAACTCCGCTGGTTGTAGGTCGGCGGTTGTACGCATTTGCAAGCAACGGCAAGTGCTTTATCGTGGACCTGACCGAAACCGAAGGTCAGGTGGTAGGTCAGTGTAACCTGGGCACCGAAGTGCTTGGATCGCCGGCCGCCGATCAGAATGCTCTTTATGTGCGATCGGTGGATGCTCTCTGGAAGATTCAGGAAAATAAGGATAGGTCTTGATCCGCTAGGCGGCACCAGGCCCGCATAACAGAAACGAGAGCGGGAACGGGCTAGGAGCGGGAGAGAGGCGGGGAGGAA
>DAIRSD010000402.1:0-4614 GCA_036804625.1 Aureliella sp.
AAAGGGTTCCCGACCTTAAGACGCTTCACACGCACAGCTGCTTTATGTCACTCTGATAAACTATACTGACTTCTGACGCCCAGACCTGGACGCTTTGGCTGGCGAAATCGTCCCAAGCGACACGCCGCTTACCTTGGCAAAACGCTCTTTGCTTCCATCTGGCAAAAAACGCTGACCCAATCGTGTACGCTTTCCTGTGCTTGGGCAAATCACCATGACGTTACTAGCGTCGATAGGCATCTCTTTGCTCAAGCGACCGCCCTGAGGGTTCTTCGTGCTACGTCGAACATGCTTGTAAACCTTGTTCACACCTTCGACAGTCACGCTACCGTTTTGGCGATCCAACTTAATGATCTTGCCCTTGACACCTTTGTACTCGCCGCGAATCACTAAAACTTCATCATTCTCACGCAACAACATCACACCACCTCGCTGGCCAAGCTAACAATCTTCATGAACTTACGATCACGCAACTCTCGGGCAACAGCGCCAAAAATACGTGTTCCACGCGGATTGGCATCTTTGTCAATCAGCACCACTGCATTGGAATCAAATCGAATGTAGCTACCGTCGGCCCGTCGCGTTGGCTGCTTGCACCGAACCACAACAGCTCGAACAACCGCCTTCTTCTTGACTTCACTGCCAGCCTGTACCGACTTGACAGAGCAAATAATGACGTCACCCAGCCCTGCGTAACGACGGCGCGTTCCGCCCAGGACCTTGATACACATCACTTCCTTGGCACCGCTATTGTCAGCCACGGCCAATCTGGTTTCTTGCTGAATCATGTCTCAACCGATTCGGTCTAAGTGTTGCTACAGTAGTAAAAATTCGAAGTCATTTCTTGCGGTTGCGCTCGGGCCTCGCGACCAACTACAACCACTTTCAGTATCCGGCAGTCACGCCGCGTCTTATGGGCAGCAATCCTGCTATCGAATAAATGGCTTTCCCATCAAATGCTCTAGGATTGGTCAGCCAGTTGGTCGATTGTCCTTGCCTCTTCCGTATCACCTGAGCGACGTGACGCTCGTAAAGCGGCCAAGTCGATCTCTTTATTCTTCTCAAGCACTCGCACCAACTTCCAACGCTTGGTACGACTCAGCGGTCGGCATTCTACGATTTCCACCGTATCGCCCATGGCCGATACATTACCTTCGTCATGCACATGGCAAACGGTTCGTCGTCGTACGATCTTTCCGTACTTTGGATGCTTGACCAAACGGTCGATTTCCACTCGCCGTGTCTTCGACATTTTGTCGCTAGCTACCACTCCGACCAAAATATTATCTGCCATAAACCAACCTGCCGAACGTTCTTAATAAATGGATTCCAACTGTACCGATGCCCTGTCAAACCTAAGCCTTTGCCTTGGACCGCTGCGTCTGCAGCGTTCGCACTCGGGCGATGACCTGACGATGCCGCTTCTTCTCCGAAGTCGCCGCAACTTTTTCGGTCTGCGCCTTGACTCGCAATCGAAACAGTTGGTCAGCAGCCTCCTTGGCTGTCAACTCCAACTGCTCGTCGCTCATCTCTCGCAATTCACTAATTCTCATTTCACAAACCCTCTTTGCTACCGAGCATTCAATCAAGACGCCTTAAGCAGGTCGTCGTCTGACCAATCGAACCGGAATAGGCATCTTGCTGGCTAGGCGAGCAAAGCAGATCTTTGCTTGCTGCTCGGTCACGCCACCCAATTCATACAAAATAGTCCCAGGACGAACCACAGCCACCCAGGCCTCCGGTTCGCCTTTGCCTTTACCCATTCGAGTTTCCAAAGGCTTAGACGAAATAGGCTTGTCCGGGAAAATTCGAATAAACAAACGCCCCTCGCCACGCACGTACTGCTGTGCAGCAATACGGCCAGCCTCGATGGTCCTGGCCTTAATCCATCCACCTAGAGTCGCTTGCAAACCAAAATCGCCATAGGCAACTTTGTTGCCACGAGTCGCATTACCTTTTATGCGCCCTCTTTGGCTTTTTCGATGCATTACCCGCTTGGGCATCAGTGCCATCGGTCGAATCTCCCGAATAGAAACCTTGATTGATCCACACCTGAACCCCTAGATTCCCCTGAGGTGTGGAAGCCTCAGAAAATCCGTAATCGATCTTTGCCTGCAGCGTGCTTAGAGGCAATGCTCCGGCACTGGACTTCTCGCAGCGGGCCATTTCGGCACCACCCAGACGCCCAGACAACTGAATCTTAATCCCCTTAGCACCAGCATCCATGGTCGTTTCCATCGCCCGCTTCATCGTGCGGCGGAAATTGGCTCGCTTGACCAACTGCTGAGCGATATCCTCAGATACCAACTGAGCCTGAATCTCTGGTCGAGAAATTTCCTCGATCTTCAAATTGACCCGGCGACCAATCAGAGACTGCAAATCTTCCTGCAGCTTCTCAACATCTGCGCCTTTCTTGCCAATGATCAACCCTGGCCGAGCCACAAACAAAATCACTCGCACTTCCTCTCGCGTCCGCTCGATCTCAATCCGGTCAATCCCAGCACTGCGAAACTGAGCCTGAACCTTCTCTTGAGGATTCTTGCGTACGAAATTGCGAATCTTTTGGTCCTCTACCAGCAGCTCGGCAAACTCCTTCTTGGAAGCATACCAGCGGCTCTTCCAGCCAACGACCACGCCGGTTCGGAAACCAACTGGATTGACCTTTTGTCCCATCGCTTATTTGCCTTTACTGAAAGTTATCCGCTAATGCTAATCGCTCAATCCAAAGCCGCTTACCCAAACAGACTCTGAACTCTATTTATTCGGCAGCCAAAACTAAACCAAGCCCATCTCTTCGACACTCTTGAGCACCACGGTGATGTGCGCGGTGCGTCGTAATATGCCAAACGCCATGCCACGCGCCCGGGGCCGAATCCGCTTGAACATGGGACCGCCATCGATCCGTGCATCGACAACAATCAACCGTTCGATTTTGTGACTGATACCTTTGTTCTGCTCGGGATCCTGTGCATTTCCAACTGCACTGCGAAGTACCTTCTCAAGCATCCGCGCTCCACGGTGAGGCTGATACTTCAACGCTTCCAGTGCATCATCCGCAAACTGGCCACGTACCAAATCGGCTAGCGGACGAACCTTTCGAGCGCTGATTCGAGCGTGCCTGTGAGTTGCAATGAATGGCATTTTCAAGACCCTAAAACTAAAACGATATTTCAATAACTACTTCTTGGCACCCTTGCCGGCGTGCCCACGAAAAGTTCGCGTCGGCGCAAATTCGCCCAACTTGTGACCGACCATATCCTCAGTGACAAACACCTTGATGTGCTGCTTGCCGTTGTGAACCATGAAGGTCACCCCAACAAACTCAGGAACGATCGTACAGCGCCGAGCCCAAGTCGTAATCGGCTCACCATCCTTACGGCTCTCTCGCGCCTTGAGCAACTTCTCGAACAGTCGCGGATCCACAAAAGGACCCTTTTTTGTTGAACGTCCCATAGACTAATTCACTTCCGGATTAATAACGAAACTCTTACCTGTTACGCTTGATTTACTTCAACTTCAACTGGCCATATCGACGCGAACGACGTCGTCGAACAATAGCCGAATTGGATGGCTTACGACGCTTGCGAGTAGAACCGCCCTTGGTAGGCTTGCCTTGCGGAGTAACTGGATGTCGTCCGCCCTTGGTTCGGCCTTCACCACCACCGTGCGGGTGATCGATAGGATTCATCGCCGTACCGCGAACGTGAGGCCGACGCCCCATCCATCGCATACGACCAGCTTTACCAATCACAATTGCGCTATGTTCTGAGTTACTTGCCTTACCAATCGTCGCTCGGCAATTGCCTGGTACACGGCGAATTTCACCACTGGGCATCTGCAACTGAGCCCAATCCGCTTCACGCGCCATCAACACGGCCAGGGTGCCAGCGCTGCGACAAAGCACAGCACCACGACCTGGCTGCATCTCGATGCAAAAAACTTCAGTACCAGCAGGAATCAGCCGCAACGGCAAGCAATTCCCAACCTTGATCGGTGCGTCCACACCATTGCTAACCGTGTCTCCGGCCTTCAGCCCGTCCGGCGCAATGATGTAACTCTTACTGCCATCAGCATAGACCAGCAAGGCGATTCGACTGGATCGGTTGGGGTCATACTGAATCGAATCCACTTTAGCTGGCACACCATCCTTGTCTCGACGAAAGTCGATCAATCGATACTGCTGCTTGTGCCCACCGCCGCGATGCCGACAGGTAATCTTACCTTGGTTGTTGCGACCACCCTTCTTTTTCTTGGGGATCAACAACGCCTTCAGTGGCTTTGCTCCAGGTGTCAAATCCGCAAAATCACTGACCGACGCATTTCTGCGACCAGGACTTGTTGGCTTGTATACTCGAATACCCATGATCGTACCTAATCCAGTAGCCGCGCTTCCGCTTAACCTACCCTAAACACCAATTATCCACTGCTGACCAGAAGACGTTTTCGACTAGAAGAAGTCGATCCTGTGCTCGCCGTCCAACTTAACGATCGCCTTCTTCCAGTTACTTGTCTCACCTGACCGATTTCTGTACCGGCGATTTTTACCCTCGCCGCCCAACTCAGCCTCCACCGGGGCATTGGCTACCTCACCTTCCATAGCCCCACACCAGAGCC
>DAIRSD010000403.1:0-4612 GCA_036804625.1 Aureliella sp.
AATGCGGCCTCGTCCTTTGGTCCCTTGTAATCATTTTGAAACTGATAAACGCCATACAGATTAGCCAATCGCTTGATGTTTGAATCGTTCAGAGCGGCCAACATGCCATCCGGATTCGGGCCACATCCCGCAAAGAGTAATGCAGCAAATAAGAACGATAGAAGCGAACTTCGCAGGTAATAGTTTTCACGAATCATGGAATCTAAGGTCATGGAAGTGTTTGACGTCGAAATGTAATAGACAGCGACCACCAAATACCGACGGGGATTTCCAGCGAGCTTCAAGTTTGTCTACTGAGATTCAAAGCTGGAGAGGCCGCCATCTGATCGCTTTCCAAGCTTATCCAAAAGGTGAGGACGAATGGCATTCTGAATTGCACGCACCGAGCCATCTCCTACAGCGGCTATGGTAACGCCATTGTGAGCTGATCCAAAACCAATCTCTTGAGTTCTACCACCATTGCTATTGGCTTTGGCAATGGACTTTGGATGTCGTGGCTGTGAATCACCGATCAGACCGTGCTCGACATCACGCAGCATATTCCAAGGATCATTGCCTGGCAAAGCGTTGCTCGCAACACGCATCACTGAGAAGTCTGATGGATGCAAATAGCCATATTCCCACCAATCATCCCACCGACCAACGCTAATGTTCTTGTTCTTGGCGTTGACAGCCTTTTCCATCACCAAGATTGTGTTGGATAAACCATCGGTCACATCTTTCACTCCAATGGTGGCGAATTTGGTAACCTTGGGTGGACTGACACCGACTGTCCTTGCATGCCCACCTTTGACAATAATTCCAGACCAAGTTTCTTGATATTTTTTGGGATGCTCAGGGTCTCCGTTATTCCATGGGTGCGGTCCCCAGTCACTAAAGGTGGTTGTATCATCACGCCAAGCACCAATCACTCCGGCATAGTCATTCAAAAAGAAGGGTACCGTGAAGCTAGCCCTTGCGGCAAACCGTGGACCTCTAGAGGGACAAGAGTAACCAGATATCGGCGTTTCAATCATTGATGGCGCGCCTTCCAACCAGCCATTGGCGCTTCGGCTTCGATACAAAGGCTCTTGCTCCAGGTAGGGCATAATCTGATAGAGCCAATTGCCATTCTCAAACCCATACAATGGGGCTTTGGCAAGCTTAGCATTCCACATTGCGTCTCCGCAGTCTCCAGCCGTTGGGAAGTGCTTGTAAGTGGATTCGAAATTCAGAGCGGCCAGACCGATCTGCTTGAGATTGTTCATGCAACTCATCCGCCGAGCCGCCTCGCGAGCTGCTTGAACGGCAGGTAATAACAGGCCTACCAAAATTCCGATGATGGCTATCACCACTAGCAGTTCAACTAGGGAAAATCCACGCGATTTACGTGACTTCGAAGCCATGACTTAATCTCCCCTGAAAGTAGAATAAATGAGCACTTAACCAAGACAAGACGACGTCCCAAGAAAAATTCTCGCATATTTAATAAGGCGCTCCGGTTACCTTTTCTCCCTTTAGGACTCGACTTATTGTCCGGAATTTCCCGGAAAGATCAAATCGAATCTGGTTCTGTTTATTTCGAATGCCTTTTCGTGGAAAGATTCGCTAATCGTTGACGCTAGCTTTTCCATGGGTATACTGCGTGCAGGTGGAGCAGTTCGGGGACTCCATGTATGGGTATTTCTTTTCGTCCAGTTCAATCTAATCGTTTTCCTGGGAGCCCACGATGAACGTGCTGAAGTCGCTAATTGGTAGCCTGGTTGGTGCTGTATTGGCAACTGTGATCCACCATTTCGCACGCCCTTCGGCTTCTGAGCCGATTCTTTGGTTCCCGATCGGCACAGGAATTTTGACTGGCCTTGCTGGAGGCGGACTGGGGGGTAAAGCTAGAGGCAGTGGTGGGCGATTGGCTTCCGGCGTCTTGTCAGCTTTAGTTGCGGGTGGAGCGATCTTTGGCGGCGATGTGGTGACTTCGTTGACGGCCAAGCCCGGCGATTATGGGCCGATCACGCCCGAGCAGTTAACGGCTCAGCCAGACACAAGTCCGGAAGTCGCTACGGCTGACTCTTCGACTACGGACGATCCGCCCGATGCTGCTAGCGACGCGACCGCTTCATCCGATACGAATACGGAAGTACCTGTCGAAGTGGTTGACCCAGCCAACGTGGCTAGCGACACTCAAGACCTCGCTGGGCAATTGGCCGAACGCAGCGGCGAAGCTCCTGGCGCTCAGCCTGGCCAAATGTATGCCGAGCAATCTGGGCAGCCTGCCGAAGCATCGCTTTTGGATAAACTACTACCTTTTATCTTTCCAGGATTGGGCATCTTGCTAGCCTATCAGTTCGCTCGCGGCTTTCGCGACTCGTCCCAACAAGGCTGACGCAGGCTCATCAGCAGGAAACTCCGCTAGATGCAACAAAACGATCGATCTGCGGCATGGCAGTGGTCGGTCAGCGGACTACTGCTGCTGGCCACGATGATCAACTACATGGATCGCCAGACGCTTTCGAATCTGGCGGTTCGTATCTCTGAGCAATTCAAATTAAGCAACGAGCAGTACGGGGACCTTGAGTTCCTGTTTGGCATCGCCTTTGCCTGCGGATCATTGTTCTTCGGCTACTTGGCGGATCGCGTATCGGTTCGCTGGCTTTACCCATCGGTTTTGATCGCGTGGTCTGCGGTTGGCTTCGTGACTGGCATGTCGCGAGGCTACTACGAACTGATGATTTGCCGAGGTTTGCTAGGATTTTTTGAAGCGGGACATTGGCCCTGCGCATTGATCGTGACTCAAGCGGTGTTATCACGTAAAAACCGAGTGATGGGCAATAGCCTGCTGCAGAGCGGCGCATCGATCGGAGCGGTAATTACACCACTATTGATCCGGGGGTTAGTCAGTGGCAACGAACAGCCTGACGCTTGGCGCTTGCCCTTTTACGTGATCGGAGTAATCGGCGTTTTCTGGGCTGTCCTTTGGCTGGCGCTAATACGACCTAGAGATCTTAACACAGCCAATACAAATGAAGGTTCAGCAGGCCAGCAAAACCGGGCTTGGCTTCTTCAGATCGGCCTGGACCGAAGGTTTTGGGCTTTGGCTGCAATGGTCGTGTGCATTAACACTTCGTGGCAATTGATCCGCGCATGGCTGCCAAAATTCATGCAGCAGGGGCGTGATTATTCGGAAGCCCAAGCCCTCTATTTTAACTCGGCCTATTTCGTAGCTACCGATGTGGGCTGTATTCTTGCTGGTATGGCCGCCTTATGGCTTTGTCGTCGAGGCATGAGTGTACATTCGAGCCGAGTGCTGGTCTATTTGGGCTGTTCACTGCTTGCAGCGCTGACGACAGCGGCAGCGTTTTTGCCTCAGGGCTGGGCATTGATGTTCGTACTGCTGCTGGTGGGTGCGGGAGCTCTGGGTGCCTTTCCTTGCTACTATTCGTTTACTCAAGAGGTATCTATTTCCCACATGGGCCGATTGACGGGCATGCTTTCGTTTGTGGGCTGGGTGGCATCCGCCCCCACTCAAAAGCTGTTCGGCTACGTGGTCGATCGCACTCAGTCGTACGATCTGAACATGGCCATACTGGGTTGGGCACCGCTGTTGGGGCTGGTAGTTTTCTTGATGCTATGGCCTAAGGACCAAACGGTCCGCAGCGATGGTGACGACTATTGAGGAAGCGGTTCTGGTTGCCACAGATAGAGATAGGTTGGCAACAAGCTACGGTCCAAACCGGGCACTTTCAACGGAATGACCGAGGACATGGTCGGAGAATTGGGTGTCATGTCCAGCATCGTGTAAGCACGATCGTTATCGCGTCGCAACATGACCACCGGTGCCGACTCGGGCAATCCGGCCAGTTGCCGGGCTCGTACCACTGCATCGTCTAAATAGCCAATATGATCTACTAGCCCAATGGACTTAGCCTGAATGCCAGTCAGCACGCGACCATCGCTCCAATTGTCGCTGGAGGCATCCAACTTACGCCGCGACTGAACGCGATCGATGAATCGATGGTGAAACTGGTCTGCTATGTCCTGCAGCACCCTTCTTTCGGGTTCTTCCATTGCCCTCAGGGAAGACCCTAAATCGATGCTGTCTCCTCCCTTGATTGGTAGTGGAGACACTCCAAATTGCCCCATCATGTCTTCTAAATTGAATAGATTCAGAATCACACCCACGCCGCCTACCAGGGTGGTGGGATGCGCCGCGACTTCATCGGCTCCTGCCGCAAGATAATAGGCTCCACCCGCTCCGACGTCCATCAAGCAGGCCACGACCGGTATCTGCCGCTGAGTGACTAATTGCTCTAAGTCACGAGCCATCATGTCGGACGCGGTGACACCGCCGCCGCTGCTGTTGATGCGCAGTACGACAGCGCGAACGCTGTTGTCGGTGGCGATGCAGTCCAGTTTTTCGCGAAATAGAGCGACCGGGTTTTCGCCCATCGACCCAAATCCTGACATGCTTTTGTTGATCAGCAGGCCATCAACATCGACGACACAGATTCTCGATTTTTGGCAGTTCTCTGCGTTTGCATAGACTGGGACGCTAGCGAGTCGCGAAGCCGTATTGTCGGTGCGCATGCTGGTCTGGACGTCGCCAGACATCTTCATCTCTCCGGCCATCTGCATG
>DAIRSD010000404.1:0-4605 GCA_036804625.1 Aureliella sp.
GATGGTCGAGTTGCTCAAGACGGCGATTCGAGATTACGTTCCGCCTACCTACGTGGACGAACGTGAGTGGAACAAGAGACGTAATGCTTGGGACGGTGTTCATATCAAATTACAGGATGGCAAGCTGCATACCAGACGGAAGGAGAAATTGGTACGTTCGGGTAGTTGGAACCGTTATGCGCTCAGCATGGTCGATCCTGATAAAAATCTTCATATTCAGTTTGATCGACTTGAGCCAACAGAAGATGGCAAAGTGGCGTTTGAGGTCACTGTGGATGCGAGGCTGGATTGTTATGGTCAGGTAAGCGAGTGGCTGCATGACGCCAAGCTGTTTAGTGCCAGTGACAGAGCGACGGCTGATGTGCGTCTGACACTTTCCGGCACGGTACAATTTGTCGTTGGCTTCAGCAAGCTGTTGCCCGAAGTTACCGTCAAGCCACATATCGACTACGCGCACCTCGTGTTGGAACGTTATCATTTACGGCGGTTTAGCCATATTGGTGGTGACGCAGCCAAGTTCCTTGGCGACTCCATGCACCTGTTTGTTGACGAATTGATCGACCAGGAGAACAAGCGACTTGCAGCACGCATCAATCGGAAGATCGCCAGGAGACAAAAGAAGATGACGTTTTCCACTCATCAATGGCTCGAAAAAAATCTTCCGATGTCCAAGCCAAAATCTTAACCAGTTCATCAACCTTAAATCGAAAGTGAACCCAATGAGCCTCAAAGGCAAAACCTTGTTTATCACTGGAGCCAGTCGTGGCATCGGCTTGGCGATCGGATTGCGCGCAGCGCAAGATGGCGCTAACATTGTGATTGCAGCCAAGACAACAGAGCCGCATCCTAAGCTTACAGGCACGATTCACACGGCAGCCGAAGAAATTCGCCGGGCGGGTGGTCAGGCGTTACCGCTGGCGGTGGACATACGCTTCGAAGATCAAGTTCAACAAGCGATGCAGGCGGCGGCAAGAGAGTTTGGTGGGGTGGACATACTGGTCAACAATGCAAGTGCTATCAATTTGAGCGGAACGCAGCAGGTCGACATGAAACGCTACGACTTAATGCATTCGGTCAACACACGTGGCACTTTTCTGTGCTGCAAACACGCTGTGCCCTATCTCAAGCAGTCGACCAATGCGCATGTGCTGATGATCTCGCCGCCACTGAATATGGAGTCTCGGTGGTTCGCTCCTCACGTTGCCTACACGATGGCTAAATTTGGCATGAGCATGTGTGTACTGGGAATGGCAGAAGAATTTCGATCGGCGGGAATTGCATTTAACGCATTGTGGCCGCGAACGACAATAGCCACAGCGGCGATTGAGAATCTATTGGGAGGTGATCGCATGATGAAAATTAGCCGCAAGCCTGAGATCATGGCTGATGCTGCGTGGCACATTTTGACTCGACTCAGTCGCCAGTGTACGGGCCGGTTCTTGATCGATGACGAAGTGCTGATCGAGGCAGGCGTGAAGGACCTGACTGCGTATCAGGTTGATCCTTCGCTGCCACAGAGTCAACTGGCACCCGACTTCTTTGTGTGACAGAGCGTGAGGGATCGAACTAACCACAATTAGCTTCATCGCGGCAGCAGCAGTATCGCCCCCAATACGATGACCAAAAGAGAAACGGCGTTCAGCCAAAAACCGGCTCGAATCATCTGTCGAACGGTCACGTGTCCCGTGGCGAAGACGATAGCGTTAGGAGGTGTCGCCATGGGTAGCATAAAAGCACAACTACTGGCCAGTGTCGTCGGAACGGCAAGGTACAGAGGGTTCAAATCAAGTCCCAAAGCAACGGCGGCGACTACCGGAACTAAAACCTGAACCAGCGCTACGTTGCTCATCACTTCCGTTAGATAGATCGCTAGGGTTACAAGCAACACCAACAGTAATAGGATCTGTCCGCCAGCCATCTGCTGAACAACGTCGCTAAGAGCTTGAATAACTCCGGTCTTCTCCAGCCCCCCAGCTAGCGATAATCCTCCGCCGAACAGAAGCAAGATTCCCCAGGGCAACCGAGTGGTTGATTGCCAGTCTAAGAGGGCTCGCTTGTCGCGCTGTTCGCCAGGAATCACAAACAGGGCTATGGCAGCAACAATCGCAATGACCTCGTCGGTCAGCGGTATTGGCTTTCCTGTCAGCGGTAGTTCCGGCAAGAAAGGCCGCAAAAACCCGCTGCTCATCCACAATTAAGCGGTCGTATCAAAGACTGCCTACATTCGCCACAGCGCACCGCTGATCGCCCTCATCCTATCCCGCTCAGCCGCAAACACCTGCTCGGCTCGGTCCAGTTTGAAACGATGACAGGGGAAAATTACGAAAGTCAACAGAATATAGGTGGCAACCAAGATGACCAACATGACCGGCATCGCCCAAATCATCCACTGAAAGAACGGAACTTCAATGCCCAGACTATTCTCGAAGTAGCCTCGCATCACTAAATTGGGAGGAGTTCCAATTACTGTTCCCATGCCTCCGATGCTTGCACTGAAGGCAATCCCTAGAACTAAGGCTGTCGAGAAGTGTTTGGCATCACGATTTGGTAAATCGGATGCGGGTTGGTCCTGATAGATCAACTGCAAACAAGACAGCGCCATAGGAAGCATCATGACCGCTGTGGCGGTGTTGCTGATCCACATACTGAGTATGGCGGTAGAGAGCATGAATCCAAGAATCATGCGCGGAGGCGATACGCCAACAGCACTAATGATTAACAGAGCAATCCGCTTGTGAAGGTTGTGCGTTTCGAGACCCAGGGCCAATAGAAATCCACCAAAAAACAGGTAGACAATCTTGCTGCTATAGGGGGTCAGCGCTTCATCCAGGCTCATGACACCTGTCAAGCTGAATATAACGATCGGCAGCAGCGCCGTCACCGGTAAAGGCACAGCTTCAGAGATCCACCAGATCAACATCCATAACGCGACGGCCACCACTTCGTTGCCGCCCGGTTGCAGCGGCAACGGTGATACGTAGATTTGCAATGCAAACAGGATCGGCCCAATCCACAAACCCAACCGTCCGAATCGCCAGCCACTTTCAGGAGGCAAGCTATTTTCGTCATGCGCGTTCAAATCTTGGGCCAACCCGCGAGCCTTTTCCACTCGAGTGTACTCGTAAAAGCGATTCAAGACACGAGCCAGTGCAACGAATCTAGTGCGATAGCTTTAGTGGCTTCATTGTAAGAAGATTACGCATCATCCAGCAGTTCCACGGCTGCGAATTTTTGACCTTCCAGCATCGATAGGCTAGCTCCACCGCCGGTGCTGACGTGAGTTACTTGATCAGCAAATCCTAGTTGTTCAATGGCGGCAGCCGAATCTCCGCCTCCAATGATGCTAATGGCGCTACTGAGCGCGATGGCCTGAGCGACCTGCTTGGTGCCTTCATCAAACGGCGGCATTTCAAAAACTCCCATCGGCCCATTCCAAACAACCGTCTTGGCGCTGCTGAGCAACTGACTGTAATGCTTGGCAGTTTCTGGACCAATATCCAGACCTTCCCAGCCGTCGGGAATTTGACCAGCCTTGACCACCTGCTTGTTGCAACCGCTCGAAAAGGCGTCTCCGCAATGGGTGTCCGTGGGAAGAACAAGTTTTTGACCACCTTTGGCGATCAGCTCTTTAGCTAGTTCCACCTTATCCGCTTCTACCAAGCTTTTTCCAGTCTGCCCGCCCTGGGCGAGCGAAAAAGTGTAGGCCATCGCTCCACCGATTAGAACATAATCACAGATCCCCAAAAGGTTACTGATGACGTTAATCTTGTCGCTGACCTTGGCCCCGCCAAGGATTGCCACAAACGGCCGAGTTGGATTGGAGATTGTGTCGCTCAGATACTGGATTTCCTTTGCTACCAAAAAACCAACCACTCTGGGCTTTCCGACCATGGATTCGGGAACAGCTACCATCGATCCGTCGGTGCGATGGCAAGTTCCAAAGGCGTCATTGCAGTAGATATCGCCCCAACTGGCAAGTCGGCTGGCATATTCAGGATTCCCTTTGTCTTCGTTGGCATTGAATCGCACGTTTTCCAGGACCAGGACTTGACCGTCTTGCAGCGAGGATATCTTGCTTTCCGCTTCTGCCCCGGCGGTATCCGCTGCAAATTGCACCGCCTGACCCAGCAGTTCGCCCAGTCGGACAGCGGTTGGGGCCAGAGTGTATTTTGGGTCTGGCTTGCCTTTCGGCCGACCCAGGTGGCTCATCAACACCAACCGCCCCCCGCGCTGGATAACCGATTGGATCGACGGCAGCGCCATGCGAATGCGACGATCATCCGTGATAGCTCCCGAATCATCCTGAGGTACGTTAAAATCCACTCGCATTAAAACCTTTTTGCCCCGAGGATCAACATCAGCAATCGTCTTCTTCGCCATGAACGTAACCCGCCTTCTTGCATCATCAGAAACTTACGTCGAATCAAAAAGGGAACACAAATTCCCGAAAACTGCTGAGATTATCGCCAGAAGATTTTTGGTGTCGAGTGCTGCTGAGCCATTGCCTGGATCGATGCAATGGAGACTAAGGCCAATCAGTAGGCCCATCCGCCGGAGAAGATCAGACCAGTCTCCAGCGACACGGTCGATTCATCCGAAAGAAAT
>DAIRSD010000405.1:0-4603 GCA_036804625.1 Aureliella sp.
CGTCAGGTTTATGATCCACGTACAAGGTTATCTCCGTGCGAGCAGGCAGATCCTTAAGTACCGCTTGTTTGGTCCTTCGCAACACGAATGGCTTTATTCGTTCGCGTAGCGCCAATCGACGTTCATCGTCGCCATCTTTTTCGATAGGTGCAGCAAAACGCTTGCGGAATTGTTCCCATCCGCCAAACACACCTGGAGCAACGGCATGGAAGATGCTCCACAATTCTCCGAGATGATTTTCAACTGGAGTGCCGGTCAAAGCAATTTTCCACTGAGCATTGATTTCAGAGATGGCTGTCGCCGTTTTGCTACGGGCATTCTTAATCGCTTGCGCCTCGTCCAACACCAGCGTACCCCACTGAGTCTTGGCAAGTATCTCTGCATCGCGAAGCGCCAGTCCGTAGCTACAGACAACGATATCGCCGGGGCCAATGCTGGACAAGAAATCCGCTCGATCGGTTTCGCGGTAGAGGTGCGATCTAAGTTCTGGAGTGAACTTCTCAACCTCGCGGACCCAGTTAAATCCTACCGATGTCGGTGCAACGACCAGGGCTGGACCGCTGTCCTTGCGATCAAGCAAAACGGCCAATGTTTGCAAAGTCTTTCCCAGTCCCATGTCGTCCGCAAGAACCCCGCCTACGCCCCACTCGGCCAAGCGTCGCATCCAGCAATAGCCATCTCTCTGGTAGTCTCGAAGCTGAGCGCTGAGCCCATTGGGTAGTTGTGGGATGATGTTTTTCGATCGTTCAATCCGCTCTAGGCACTGAGTCCATGCTGACGTACCATCCACTTGAATCTGCAGTTTGCTTAAATCTTGAACAACCTGAGCCGAGCTGGCATCGAAGACAAGCTTCTTTCGGTCTTCGTTGACCGAGTTGTCTAATCTAGTGAGCTGCTTTCGCAGCGATTCGGAGATCTTAGCCCAACCATGCTCTCCCAGCTTAACGTAATTCCCCTGGATGGAGGATGCATCCAAATTCCTCAAGCTACGCAGCAACGTGGACAGTTCCATCTTCTGGTCGTCACCAAAATCGCATTCACCGTTGAGCTGCAACCAATCGCGGCTTTTTTGGACGCCTACTCGAAGATTCTGTGGTGTCACACTTCCAAGCAGTCGTAGCGGCTTCTGAGACTTATGATCCCACAGCACCTCAAGTTGCTGCTCGCCCTGCTCTAGCTCCCTAACCCTTTGGAGTACTTGCAATACGGCTTCAAATTCGTTAACGCTGCCTTCAGCACCGATGTTGGGCAGTCCTAATTCTTGATTCAGGTCTTGCCATAAACGCATTTCATCACGTTGACAGCGAACCCACTGAACAGGTTTGCCATCTTGAGTCTGGGAAACCACCAGCACGCCCTGCCCTGGTTTGGCCACTCGTCCGGAAGTCAGCCGCACGCGATTTCCGTAGCTGAGTACCCCCTTTTCGTCCAACAGCAACAGTAGCAAAGGTTTGGCGGTGTCCTGAACCGTTGGACCTGCGGCATCGGCCGGCAAACTAATTGTCAAATGAGCCTGAACTTGCCGAGCCAAAGCGACCACATCTTCCCGCATTGCCACCGGGAAAATAGGCATTTTGAGGATCGTTCTTGCACAGGCGCATTGTGTCTCCGTCAAGCGACACACGCTCAGAACGTTCTCTTTACCGTCAAGTTCCAAATACCCTCCAGAAAACAAGCCCCGCTGATTGTTCGCGTTTCCAAGTCGCAAGGCACAGTTCGATTCACTGTCTTCAAACGCGACCAGCAGGTTGCCAGCTTCAATGGTGCCAGGCTTGTCATTGATTAGTACGTTGGGTTCACCAATCAATTCGATGGCCGCATCCAGAGGACTAATTTCGTCCTCGTAGTATGAGTCGTAAACAATTTTGCTGCAAACTCGTAGATCCCCTGGCGACAGAATGGCCGCATGCTCTGAAAGTCTCTCCAGCGGAATTCTTTTGCCCTTATTCCATCCTCCACCACGCTTCTTGGGCATTTGAAAGACCGGGCAGACCTCGAAATAGCTGTTGGGTTGAACCGAAAAACTCCAAACGATTCGCCCCACCACTGCAGGCGTGGCCACGGCCAGTTCGATCGATTGCTCCGAACTTGATGCGTTCAAGCTGCTGATCGATCTTAGGGCGGTCGTTAGAAGCAGTTTATGCTTTGCAAAAGGGTCTGACGCAAACTGACTGTGGTCCGGCGGGTTTTGGTCCAGTTGGTCGCCATTGATTCGACGCGAAAGTGCGGTGTTGTTGCGGAGTTGCTGTGAGATAAAACGCGTGAATTGATAACCATGAACACATGGAAGCTCGCCATTGGATTCTTTGCAACTACATCCCACAGGGCTTGCATGGTTTCTATCCAGGTACAACTGAAAATCCTCATTGGAAGTTCGGCAGGCCCCTGTAATCATGTCCTGATAAACACCGGTCAGTCGAAATTGAAGATGACCGGCATGGCATCTTTGGATTTTGTCAGGAAACATTGACTTGATAACTTCCACGTCATCGCGCCAAACATCGGCCTTTGATTGCAGAGCTTCCTGAAATCTGGATAGGTCGCTTTGGGAGACGGACAACTTTTCCGAGAAGAGTTCTCTGAGCTGTTGCTGAAGGGATTTCGCCATTGTGCATTCCTTGCGAAACGATGAAGTGATTTGATCCTGAGCTTCCGTCTAGAGTTTGGGAAGAGGACGCTTGGGTGGCGCGGGAGCCAACATACGCCGCTGGTCATCCTGTGGTGGAGGTGGAGCAGCGGGGGGAGGGCTTGCGTCTTCGCGTGGTCTGGGATTCAAGTCCGTGTATTCCTCCACCCACTTCCATCCAATGGGATTAGACAATTCACGCTCGGCCAACATGCCCCAAGGAGTGCCCGAGTGGTTTTTCATCACACCTCGCAGCAGCTCGACAGCTTGCTGGCCCTCTTTTTCCAAACGACTATTGATGTCGATCTTGCTGTCCGGCTTAAGTATCCAAGTATTATTCTTCTCGGTCTGGAATTTCATGCCGCGACGAGCCTGGGCTAGCATTTCATTGTAGGTTGCCGCTCGCACTTTGTGAGCAAGCACACTGCCTAAAGATAGGTCGAAGCTCGCCAGCCAGCGAGGCGAGACCTCTTTGTCGCGGTGCGTCAGGCCCGTCTTTAGCAACTCGGACAATCGTTCCAAGTCGGGCGCAACGCGGGCCGCCGACTGTTGAGCCAAGGCGAGACTACTGACCAGCGACGCCTCATCGCGTTTTACAAATCGAGTAGTCACCGAGTCCAGAACTGCCGCCTTGGAAAGCTGCGACGACTGAATCAGGGCAGAGCGCAAGGTACTGGCCTGAACTCGTTTCATGTACTCAGATTGGCTCACGTACTCGGGCCGATACTTGTCGATCACTTCGGGATCAAAAAAGTACTCAATGTCAGAAGCGAAGGCCTCTATTTGCTGCCTGCGCACGCGGCGATTTGTCTGTCGATTGGGATGGATCGCGAAGTAGATGCCACCGGTTTCGTATGCCAGCCGACTCAGCGAAAAGGGACCGAAGCCTGAATCCACAACCGGTTCGTCCAGTTCGTTGTCCTTGTAACCCAATCGAACACGTTCCGACATGATTGATTCTGGGCCTTGATCCACTTGTCCCCACTGGGGAGTCTGGTCGTAGTCAGGATTAGGATCTACATATTTGACAAAAGCTACTTCGCGTCCGAACGGAGCCGGCACACCAAGAACGTAGACAGGAATTGCAAGCTTGCGGCAATCGCTGATGGTGCTGTCCAACAATTGTGAGTCGTCCCCTCGTTCGTCGGTAACCACAACAAACAGGATGTTACGTGCCTGACCTCGACCAGACCGCGCGCTTGCATAAGGCCGGAACTGATCCAGACCAATGCCAAGAGCGGTGAAGACATTCTCGATGCCCGACGGATCGTTCTCGATCGAGTCGATCGCCTGTCGAATCGTTGCAATGTCCGCCGTTGGCTTTTGAGTCACTACTTGAACTTGCTGACCAAATGCAATGACGGCCGTCAGAAGCCGATGGTCGCTCAGTTTCTGATCCTTAGCATCCATCGACTGGGCCACGATGCCAAGTTCTTCGTAGATCTTGTCGAATCGATTGCGCACCTCTTCGCGCTGGCGCGTTAGGCTGCCACTTTGGTCAAAGAACCAAACCACCAGCGTGGGACTCTCCTCCATCGATCTCAAGATTTCATAAGTGACACGGTCCACAGCGCCGTTGATCCCCTGCTCACCAACACCCGTCATGCCTTTAGTAACTTGCTGACTGCGCACTAACCCAACCGCCTGCTGTAAAGTGTGGTTGATCGCATACTTGGCATCGGCAACAGGTTCGTAGCTGGTGGGCGACGGAATTTCAGACAGATCTGCTAATACTGGTGCGGAGCTTAGCGCCATACTGGAGGCAGTGCCATCGCTGTTAGCCCCGACTTGAGCACTCGGCTGTTCTGCTACAGCCACCTGGTCAATCGTAAGCAATTGATCTACCTCGTCGGGTACTTTGGCAATCATGACCGACTGAACAATCTTCAACTGGGTCACCACTGGCAGAAGTGCAAGGGTTAGCAACAACGTCAGGTGAAACAGGAAGCTGATTAAAAAAGCTTGGCTTTCCGGTCG
>DAIRSD010000406.1:0-4601 GCA_036804625.1 Aureliella sp.
TTATGTCGATTGTCCGCTGATTTCGCTGCAACGGAACCTCAGATCAAGAAGGATGGTAAATTAAAGCCAAGAGATAACTGCATACATTCGACAATTTTGCTAGAATCGAGCGTATTACTTAAGATACAATGAGAACGACACTGACTTTTGAAAGTATCCTAACATCCGATCCAGAAACGGTCTGGGCCTGGATAACATCTCTTGATGGGATTTCAAAGGAGATGTCGCCGATCCTTCGAATGTCAGCTCCTAAGGGTGTTCGAGACATCGCGTCAACTGCTTTTAAGCCGGGCGTCCCACTGTTTCGCAGTTGGATTTGCTTGGGCGGTATCCTGCCGATTGACTTTAGCGATCTCACCTTGCTGTCTATCACACCAGGCGTCGGATTTGTTGAACAGTCGCGAATGGGCTCTATGCGATTCTGGCGGCATGAACGCACAATCTGTCCAGTTGAGTCTGGTTGCCGTTTAACCGATACTCTGACATTCGAACCCAGATTGGGTGGTCCGCTGGCAGTGGCTTTTGTCAGGAAGTTCTTTGCTCATCGCCATAAAATGCTCAGAAAACACCTGGGAGCGTTTTGATTGGCGCACTTGCGGATGTTTCTCCGCGTCTACTCTTGTTGTCTCGCTGTGGCTGACTGAATTTTTTTGGTCGATAAACCACGACTGAATATCGAAAGAAGAAGATTGAAGCAATGTTAATCAGCCGCAATCAAGTGAATCTAACGATCTTCATCGGTGGCCTAGTAGTTGTTGCGGTTATCGGTGCGGTGTTTGCTGTTTTTCCAACGTATCGAATGCTGGACGGAAACAACATGCGACGTCCGATATGGAATCCACCGCAAATAGTGATTCGCGAAGCCTTACAGGGCCTGACTCCTGACGACGTGGCTCGCGCCGGACAGGCCCCTCGACAAAAGGCATTCGTCGACAAGCTCAGAAAGCCTATCATCTACCAGCCAAGACCCTGTTGGCTCGGCTCGCCCAAGCTCGAACCGAACAAGCCAGCCAGAGGCCGAATTTACCCTACGAACAGCTTGTTGTATGTTTTTCTGGGATCGATAGCTGCTTACGTCTTGCTACTAAAGCGTCTCGGCATACTCTAACAATTTACGCCATCCCATTGGCTTGACAAGCACTTGCAGTCCGATCAAAACCGGCGGCTGGGGCTTCCCCAAAACTGGCTTGTACCATGCGAGAAGTTCGTGGCACTGCCGTCAAAAAAGTTGGTCCGATAACTGCTTCGGTTAATCTGAGGTATGGTCGGCACTCGACGGTGCCAGCAGTCGTTGTGGGATGGATAGTGGGACGAGCGCGGAATCACGTGAAAGTGATTTCCGTGGGGATAGACGTGGTATTGAGTCAGTTGGTACGGATACGGATAGGGTTGGATGTGAAAGCTATGACCACCACCGTAGTACCCAAAATATTGTGCCTGAGCGGATACCGTCCAGAAAGTTAGTACGACGATTGCCGATGCGGTGCTAATTGCGATACGAGCCACTTTTCTCTCCTTTGTTTTATTGATTTATGTAACTGAGGCCTGACACGGTAGGCCAAAACTGAAATCTGACACTCATCAATAGCGAGCGACAGAATGAAAAGGGGGCATTCTCGAATCGCAATTTCTCGATTTTTTGAAGATTCTGGCTGATCGATCGTCCGTGTTTCGCAAGCTCACCTGCCGCTGCCCAGTCGAATAAGTTGGCTCAAAACGGAAGCAGAGCCCTCAAGTCAGAGTGTTTCCAAGGCCCCATGAATGCGTCTTAATGTTTGTTTAACCACTCGATTCTTATTGACTGACAACCACAGCCGACTTAGACTGGCCGGTAGGAATGGCTAGAAAGTGATTCTCGCAAGTGAGATTCTGAATGTAGTTTGCAGGTTGTAACTATTTGGGAGGATTTCGAAAATGGTCCGCTTGAGCTGTTTATTTGCGCTTCTTGCTAGTTTTGCAATGGTCCTTGGGACTTCCAATAGGTCAATTGCACAGACCGCGTATGGAATCGACGACACAGGAAATCTATTCCGGTTTGATGTCGACAATCCTGCTGCGGTTACTGACATCGGAAATGTGGGCTTCGTACCGCGTGGTATCGATTTTCGCCCAAGCTCACATCTCCTTTACGGTTTGCAAGTGGATGTCGCATCCGGTCAGTCGCAGCTTTACACCATCGACATCAACAACGCTACACCGACGGCTGTAGGAGGTTCTTTTCCAACCAGTGTCCTTGGTTCATATAACCTAGGTGGCGGAACGGGAACGCTCGGTTTTGACTTTAATCCAACCACGTTGCAGGGCGATGGCAGCATGCGCATTCGCGTTGTGACCAACGATTCACACAACCTTCGCTTGAACTCGATGACAGGACAGATTGCAGGCATTGATAGTCCATTGCCAGCAATTGCAAGCGTTGATGCCGTGGCCTACCTTAACAATATCGCTTCCATGGCAGGAGTAACGAAACTCTATGATATGGACAGTAGTACCGATAAGCTGTATGAACAGACTCCACCCAACGCTGGAACACTGGATCAGATAGGAGCGTTTGGAGTTACCATTGATGCTTTGTCCGACATTAGTTTCGATATATTTACCGATCCTCTTAGTAGCGATCCTACCATTGTAGGTGACTTCGGCTTTGCGGTTTTGCGACGTCCTGACGCGCCGATCAACGGAATTTTAGGATCGTATTTACTATACGATGTCAACCTTGCAACCGGACAACTCCTAAACGGCGCTGTGGTTGGTCCTGCAGCAAATCCTTACAGTTTTGAAGGAGGTTTCGCAGTTCGCCCCAGCATTGTACCAGAGCCATCCAGTTTAGCCCTAATTGTGTCTGCTGGCATTCCATCGCTATTCCGGCGACGACGCTGCAAGTAGACCAATTTTCTGCGAAACAACGGCAATCCTTGACCTATCAAACAAAAAAAGCTTCCGCCACTGCGGAAGCTTTGCCCAGATAATTATCAATTGATGAATTATCGCTTGCTGAACTGAGTCCCTCGGCGGGCACCACGCAGACCATACTTCTTGCGTTCCTTCATGCGGGAATCGCGAGTCAGGAAGTTCTCATCGCGAAGTGGCTGGAAGTTTGCCTCATTCAGTCCCACCAGTGCTCGAGCAAGGGCCATGCGCACGGCACCAGCTTGACCGGTTAGCCCACCGCCGGATACGCGCACTGCTACATCAACGGACTTAGCCGCGTCAACTGCCGCCAATGTTTGTGTCACCAAAATTTGATGTTGAACAGTTGGGAAGAACTCTTCCAGCGACCGGCCATTGATCGTAATCGTTCCCTTTCCAGGTCGAACACGCACGCGAGCTACAGCGCTCTTGCGTCGACCGGTTCCAAGACTGTCGCCACTGACTTTATCTTTTTTGACTGTTACCATTTCAGCTCTAAATCAATAAACTTTTTTGATGAATAGTGTGAATTCGTTTCAGGGACAGCCGCCGCTAATCCCTGGAAATCTAGGCACCCACCTGCAAGGGCTGGGGCTGCTGAGCTTGATGCGGATGCTCGGGACCAGCATAGATCTTTAGCTTGCTTAGCATGCGTGTGGCCAGTTTGTTCTTAGGCAGCATGCGGCGAACGGCATGATAAATCAGATCTTCAGGCTTGCGATCCAGTCGCTCCTGGTAGCTTTCCATCTTTTGTCCTGGGTAACCGGTGTACCAAGCATAGTGGCGAACTTGCATTTTGCGACCGGTCATAACAACCTTTTCGGCATTGGTCACGACCACAAAGTCTCCGGTGTCAACGTGCGGGGTGTATGTCGGACGATGCTTGCCCATTAAAACCATTGCTATTTCGCTGGCCAAACGGCCTAGCACTTGGTCGGTTGCATCCACATGAAACCAAGTCTGAGGCAACTGCCCTGGTTTGGCTATGGTTGTTTTTTGTGTCAGAATACTCATTGGGTCGATTTCAACTTTGTAAAATATGTCCAGTCTCAGCAAAAACAGTCGTTGCTGAGGCGGCCCTACGTCTGGATGCCAAGTCTGGCAGTTTATCGCCAGAGCCCTGATCTGGCAAGTCGTTTTTGCGTGGGAATCGATTGAAAATCAGATGCCCGGGTGCGGAGCTAAGTTTTCTGCCTCTTCTGTGTGGCGAAGGTCAAAATGGGCACGCCTTACACCGCAAGACAGTTCGTAGCCCTCCCCCCCCCTTGCGGCTCTGATCAAGCTGGTTACAACGTAGGCCGAGTCAGCAGAAATCTGTACGAGAAAATGTCCTGAGTCAGCGAACCTAGGTCCTTTTTGCTCAGTACATACAGCATCCTAGCGGTCTAGATAGTTACCATATCATTTCGCCTGAACTGAACTTTGTGATTTTTAACGGAGCCAACTAGGGAGATGACAGAATCTAAGAAATCGACTTCGATAACTTCCAAACCGATGATCGAAGCGATAGGGTTGTCGAAGTTTTACGGTCCTTTCGCAGCAGCGCGAGACATCAGTTTCCAGGTGGCAGAACGGGAGTTGGTGGCGTTCCTGGGTCCCAACGGTGCTGGAAAGAGCACCACCATGAAGATGCTCACGGTCTATTTGTCCCCCAGCGAAGGCGTAGCTCTGATCGCCGGTCACTACATGTT
>DAIRSD010000407.1:0-4598 GCA_036804625.1 Aureliella sp.
ATAGATATGATCTGGTTGCAATCGTTCCAGCAGTTTGCGAATGATGGCGATGTCATCGGTGCCCATGGGCCGCTTAGCGATCGTGCCCGTTCGATAAAAGGGCAAGTCCAGAAAGTGTAAATTCTCTTCTCGGCAGCCCACATGCATGGCACCCGCGCGAGCTTCACTCCAACGAATTAGCCCTTTAATTTTTAGAGTGGTTTCGTGGTCAGGCTGTCCTGGTTGGCGACCACGCAATCCTTCACGCACTTCAGCTTGCACTCGCTGCGACTTCTCTTGATCAATTCCAAACAACCGGTTGTACTCAGTCACCAACTCGGCAATCCGCTGGGCATCATGATCAAAGACGGCGATGTTCCCGCTTGTCATATAGGCCACATGCACTTCGTGACCATCTTCCACCAAGCGAATCAGCGTACCACCCATGCTGATCACGTCGTCGTCCGGATGTGGGCTAAAACAGATCGTCTTCTTGGGCTCTTTGCCCAACGGATGATACTCGATCGTGTCCTGCATCCATCGAAAGACTCGATGCGCCAACTTTTGTGCTGGGCCATGATGCCGCAGCAATTGGTGCAGATCGTGCTGCCGAAAATCCTCGTCGTCCAGCTTCAGCAATGCCTTACCCGTGCATTCGCAAAGCCACAGCACCGCACACTTGATCAGTTGATCAGTCCATTCCACTTTCTCCACCAACCACGGTTTGGCCACGCTGGCCAGCAGGCCAGCAGCCGGAACGTCAAGCAAGGCACGAGCGTCAGCATGCTCCTGAAGATAGGAAGCGGGAACACGATCCGAAATGCCTCCTTCTAATGTCTCAGCGATGATGGATGCCTTGTGTTCACCCAGAGCCAACAGCAGCACGTGTCGCGCCGAAAGGATGGGAGCCATGCCAACGGTCAAGCCTTGAAGCGGTACGTGTGACTGCCCAAAAAAATCGCTCGCACACGACTGCCTAGTGATCGGGTCCAGGGTACACAGCCTGGTACGACTCTTGCGCATAGAGAATGGCTCGTTGAACCCAATGTGTCCGTTGCGTCCAAGCCCCAATAGGACCAAATCGAACCCGCCAGCCGACTGAATGGCGTGCTCATACCTGCGGCATTCTGTCTCAACCTCGTTGGCTGCCACCATGCCATCCAAGCAGTGGATTTGTCGCTCTGGGATATTGATGTGCTTCAGCAGATGCTCCCTTAGGGCCACGCGATGGCTTTGCGGCTCGTGCGGCCCCAGGCCATAAAATTCGTCCAGAGCAAAAGCAACTACATGGGAAAAATCTAGCCCCTCCTCCTGGTGCAATCGAATCAGCTCGCGAAAGGTGCCCAGTGGAGTGCTGCCAGTAGACAACCCCAGCACCGTCGTTTGCCCCAAATCGGTCCGCTCGCGAATTAGCCGGGCGATAATTTGAGCAGCATGTCGGGCTAGATCCTTGCCCGTCTGGAAAACAAAAGCTGGCATGTGTGTGCCGGTGACGGGACGGACGCGAGCAGCAGGAACAGGAGATGTACTGAGATTCACAGTCGTTTTTGAACCAATCAAGGGTTGGGAAATAGCCGAGACGAACTTCGCGACATGTTAAGTTTCTATCAAAGCCGCCCAGTTGGCAATCTCAGCCACGGCTTAGATCGTTAAAAATCATCTACTTGGGTGGTATGCCCCAAGTCAGACTAGGACCGGTTGCCGAAGCAGCGATGCCGTCTATGATTTCTACAGAATGAACTGAGCTTCGCGAGAATCCACGTTGGCAGCCGGGCCATTCCCAATAGGTGCGGGCGCTGAAAGCTGCTGCCGGTGGAATTCTCAAGGTACCTGTTTTTCACAAGTCTCACTGTCACTCCCTTAATGGAAAATCTATGGATTCCAATTCACCCAAGCGCTGGCATAACCTGGAAGAGCAGTTTTTTAAGAGTTTGGATAATCGGCTGATCGAACAACTGCGTCAGCGGACTCAAATCGAACAATCTGCGGAGGCTATCGCGCAATTGACCGGTATCACCGATCCCGCGTTGGCTCAGAAGATTGCCAGTCTGAATATCACAGCCGAAACCTTGGCCGCGTTTCGCTTGGTCCCTCTTGTTGCCGTGGCCTGGGCCAGTGATCGCATCGAGGCCAACGAACGTATGGTTATCGACGAAGCTGTAGAAAAGAGCGGACTGGATCAGTCTGCGCGAGAATTGCTAGGCACATGGACGAAGAACCGTCCAGGATCTGAGCTGTTGGATACCTGGTGCCAATACGCGGGCGTACTTATCAAGTCGCTGGACGAATCACAAAGAAAGACGCTTCGAGACCAGATCCTCAGTCAAGCGCAGGCCGTAGCCGAAGCCGCAGGCGGAGTCTTGGGTTTTGGTAGCGTCAGCCCAAGCGAAAAAGCCACGATCGATAAGATTAAAAAAGCGCTAGGTGGCTAATCGTTGGACCGATCCGTATCGCAAAACTGCCCCATCAGCCGGAGTGCGTTAGCACCCGGATTTAGCCCATGGGGTTCTGCAGCGTGCTGTTCAGCAGATTGATGTACTGCAACGCCATGCGAATGATCATCAAAACAATCACAGCCGTGATCATCAGCCAAATCGCCACGCTTAGAAGTGTGGCCAGTGTGTTGATGGCCAGCACCGCTCGATGCTGATACTCCTTAGCCAGCGAATCCAGCGATTCCGTCTCTGTTCCACTCAATTCGCCGATCCGCAATGCATCGACAAAATCACGAGGCAAGACGTTGGACTTTTCAAAAGCATCGCTGAAGCTTGTCCCCTGAGCCACTTGTTCGATCGCCTGACTCATGCCACCAATCATGTAGTGATTGCCCGTTGCCAGGAACGCCTGCCTGACAGCCTGCTTTGCATCGCTGCCAGCGTTTAACAACATCGAAAGCGTCATGCTTAATCTGGCGACTCCCAAGGTCGTCAGCGCTGTCCCAACTTGTGGAACATGCTGCAGAATCGGCATGAGCACTTTGTGACTCTGAAACCAATTCTTCCATAGCCCATACAGCAAAAGGCCCAAGCTTCCAAAGAAGGCGGTAAGAACCAGACAATAGACGACCAATCCCCTAACGCCACGCAGGCCGATCGTCGAAGCATCGTACTGAGAATTGGGGGACAGTATCCCTTGTAGCAAAATTACCACTGCAATAATTCCAAGAGCCAGCCCCAATTGAATCAGCGGCCACGAGATCCGCTGCAAAAAACCGCTTCTTGCCAGTTTGATTTGCTGATAGTACTCGGACATATACTGGAAGACTCGTTCAAGCCGACCACTGGACTCACCGGCGTGAACCATCTGCACCAGCAGATTCGGAAAGTATGTCCCCTGTTGCTTCATCGCAGCAGCTAAGCTTTCGCCACGCCGCACCCTTTCCCAAAGCGACTGAATCGCCTGGCGATGAGCCGCATCGCCCGATCTTTGTTCATTCTCTAGCAACCGCAAGATGTCTACTCCTGCGGCCAACCCGACCGCTTGGTGATGCCTGAAGCGCGCCAAATCTTTAAGTTTCATGATGATCGATTAACCGCGTGATCTTTCACCTTTTAATTTCTGACAACCGCTTTCGGGCGTTAACATGCAATTCGCGTTTCAGATTGGATTAGACCCGATGCGCGTAACCGAGCCTCAGCAAGCACAAATATACCATACTCAGTGATCTGATTCTTGGTAAATCATACATCATGGTAATTTAAATTCAGGCAAGCAGCGTTTCGGAAGAGATCGAAGGGTTTCATGAAGAGGATTTGAGCGGCCAGTGCTTCAAGTTTCGCCGAACGACACGGTGCCACCAGATTTTTGGCCAACACCCAAGTCAAACCGCGAAACGCGCCTTTGCATTGCTATGGCGTTGCGAAGACAGGAATTGAACAGATGGTAACAGGGGGCGTAGAGAGTTAAGAATATTCCATAGGTTGATAGGTATCGCCGGTCCTCTCCCCCCTTTCGATTGAATGATCAATGGGTGTTTGCCGATTGATAACGGCTTTCAATTTCGCTTTGAAGGATTAGACTCAGTAGTAGTTAGTGGACTAGTCAGAACACCCAAGACAATACCAGCTTTCGGGTAAGTTCAGAAATCTTCTTCATTTCGGACAGTTTTAACTATGAGTGCATCGCGAATCGTTGCCTTAGAACCGGCTGAAGTTCGAATGGTCATCGATAACGTTTCTTGGTCTTCGTTTGTCGCTTTGGCCGATGACCGACGGGGTAGTGTGCCCAGAATGACCTACGATGAAGGAGTGCTGGAGATGATGAGCCCGAAACGACTTCATGAGAATCTCGGATGTCTGATTGGGAGGATTGTTGAGGCTTATTCTGAAGTGAAGGGAATTGAGATTATTAGCGTGGCATCGGTCACCGTGAAGCGTCCCGATCTATTGAAGGCTTACGAGGCCGATGAATCCTATTACGTTACCCATGCCGAACTTTTGCGCAACAAGGATGAACTCGACTTTGAGACCGATCCTCCACCTGACTTGGTAATTGAGGTTGAAATAACTTCGTCTGCCATCCAAAAAATGAATTTGTTCTCCAAAATGCAAGTGCCCGAGGTCTGGCGTCACAATGGTGAGAGACTCGAGATGTTCCGGTTAGTCGATGGCCACTACCAG
>DAIRSD010000408.1:0-4590 GCA_036804625.1 Aureliella sp.
GCGTAGTAACTTGTTAGCCTTGATTTGCTCGTCTCGCCAATAGGCGACGGCGTCACCGATGCGAACCTGATCCGGGTGTCGGCGACCTCGACGGACTCCGACGCCTCCCACGAGGAGGTCTAAAAAGCCGCGTAACTTCCACAACCAGTTGCCATAATACCAACCGGTGTCACCACCAATTCGACGGATGACTGAGAACAATTGATGGGCGCTGACTTCAACCTCGCGCGTTCTTGAATCGACAAGCCGCGAACCGAATCGCACGCCTCCCCAACTTTTTTGTTCACCACCAGCAGAAAACGCATCAGACCACCGTGTCTCAGCGAATCGTTGATCTTCATTCACCAAGGCACGTGCGATCGCTTCGTCAACCGATCGCGGCCTTACACTAAATCTCTCTGTAGATTTCTGATCCGTAACCATAGTCGGATTCTTCAGGCTATCAACCAGTTTGCGGCCGACTCGCGAGTACAACGGCGTCACAAGGCCTAGCCATAAACTAGAGAGATGAGGCGTCAAAAGGGGAACCGGAATCATGAAGCGGCGAAGCCCACGTTGTTTTGCATACCGTTGCATAATCTCACCGTAGGAGACCTGATCCGGCCCTCCAATTTCGAAAATCTCTGGTATACCGATTGGAAGTTCGAGGGCTTCGATGAGGTAATCAAGTACGTCTTCAATCGCGATCGGCTGCGCGACCACACGAACCCACTTGGGGCATATCATCACTGGTAATCGCTCGACCAGAGCGCGAATCATCTCAAAAGAGAGACTACCAGAGCCGATGATGATAGACGCTCTAAATTCCAGTACACTAGCGTTTGAGGTCCGCAAGATGTTTCCGATCTCCTGACGACTGTGCAAATGCTTAGAGAGATTGTCAGCAGCGTTGCCAAGACCGCCAAGGTAAATGATCCGCTTCACTCCCTGAGCAGAACAGGCCCTGGCAAAGTTCTCAGCCGCTCGACGGTCCGTTTGCGCAAAATCCTCATTGTCACCCATCGAGTGTATCAGGTAATACGCTGTTTCGACGCCACTGAGTGCGGCGTTCAATGAGTCCAGGTCTAGAGCATTCCCAACAGACACTTCCACGCCCGCTGAATCAACTTCAGGGAGACTTATTGCGCGTCTGACTAAGCAGCGAACGCTATAACCGCCGGCTTCCAGTAGCGGAAGGAGACGCCCACCGATGTAGCCGGAGACTCCCGTCAACAGAATCTTCTTTGACTGTAGGTTTTTGGACAATGCTTGGGAGTTTCGAGAGTGTGTTTCTTGCGTTTGTGTACAAGATGTGTCGATTGGAGGTCAGCACACAGTTGCACGTTGCGATCACCGAGGAAAAGTAGAAGTCAGTATGGGCCAGCGGTTAATAGACTCGGTTGGCAATCCATTGAGAGCGCAGGCATTTGCCCTAGGGCTTAAAGTCATTGGGAGGAAGTACTGTTTTCCATAGCATCAATCTGTTTTCTCAGTTCTTCGGCCTCCACCGCCTTTTGGTCGCTCAGCTTGCGATTGGTATGCGACAGTTTGTAAGATTCATCGAGCAACTTTGCCAGCTTTGACTCGAGCTTTTCCTTCTTAGACCTCATTCCAAACATAATGAATCTCCAGATCTCGTTGAAACGACTCTATTCTAATGTGTGGGGAAGGCTCCAGGAGAGAGAAGACGATTTTTGTGGACGACTCGATGCTTCTTGGTTGTCTGGGTGCCGTTCCTCGCTCTATCGCAAACTACGGTTTGAGGAAATATTGCCATCGAACACAACCATTTCGCTACTCAAAACACCACACAGCACGCCTCCCAAGAACATATCGTCTACTGAAACATCCATGGTCCAGGCATCCAATACAGCCAAATTGGTAAAGTCATAAACACCGTACAATACAATGCCATAAATGGCTCCCCAACCAAATGCAAGCGGAACTCCGCCTCGCTCGCCAATTCTTGGCCTGACAAACAGGATTAAACCGATCGGTATCAATAGATAAACAACGGCGGCTGCTCCCCATCGCGGATTCATCCCAGCTTCATTTTGTCGCATTATCGTGCCTACTTGCTGAGCGTAGAAACTCTTCATCAACATTCCTAACCAAATGGCATCCAGCAACAATAACAGCGGAATCAACAACGCCATCAGCTTGGCGGCTCGCTTCCAATTCATCGTTTCATGCTCCGATCTCGCTCCAATTGGAGTGGCTGCAATTGTTGTTGAAAAATTGTTAGAATATCCGGTTCAAAGGCACTACCGCCGATCAGCCATTAGCGCTTACAAAACGTGCAGACAACCATTGGGGACTTCTACTTTCAACTACTCTACAATACGTTAGACAAGTGACAATGATCATGAAAAAAGTGGCTTAAAATTTAAGTGAAAGCTGTTTCGTTATCGAGCAATATGCGGTTCATGGCTTTATGACAGAGCAATTTGGGAATATCGTTGTTGAGGGAGGTTCCAGGGGGATTGGACTAGCGTTGGTCGAGAGGCTACGACGCAGGACTTCTCGAATTGTAGTGTTATCTCGTCAGTTGGATGACTTGCAGGTTGACAATGTGGTCCAACATTTCGCAGTTGATTTCACCGACCCCGCAATCGCTTTCCCCGAACTACCCGAGGTGATTCAAGCGGCCATTTATTGTCCTGGCTCGATCACGCTGCGATCGTTCCGGAGTTTGAAAGAGGAGGATTTTCGCCAAGACTGGGAAGTTAATCTTTTCGGGGCAGTACGATTCCTTCAGTCCTGTTGGCCGGGATTGAGTGCCAACTCCCCCGAAATGCCGGGTAGTGTGTTACTGATGAGTACCGTAGCTGTGAGGCAGGGTATGCCGATGCATGCGTCCATAGCTTCAGCGAAAGGTGCTGTCGAGGGTCTGATGCGTTCGCTGGCGGCCGAGTGGGCGCCCAAAGTACGTGTCAATTGCCTTGCTCCGGCGCTCACGGAAACGCCGCTTTCGGCGCGGTTCTTCACCAGTGATGCTGCTCGTCAGGCGATCAACAGTCGCTATCCGATGAATCGCGCAGGAAAGCCAGAGGACCTCGCAGCCATCGCCGAGTTCTTGCTCAGTCCTGAGGCAGGTTGGATTACAGGCCAGACAATAGGTGTTGACGGTGGTTTGTCCTCCTTGAGAAAGTGAAAAGACCGCCAATGCGTTTTCGGCACGAAACCCAAATTGAAGCCTCAGCGGAAGAGGTGTTTGCATTTCATGAGAGCCCAGATGCTCTCACGCAGCTCATTCCGCCTTGGGAAAATATGCGGGTCGTGGAATCCAGCGGCTCACTAAGGGTTGGCAGTCGAGTCATTTTGGCAGGCAGAGTTTTGGGAGTGATTCCAGTTCGATGGGTTGCCGAACATGTCGAGTATGATCCGCCGAATTGCTTTGCAGACATTCAAACGTCAGGGCCATTTCGAAGCTGGTATCATCGTCATTGGATGATTAGGACAGAGCTTGGAACGACAATTCTCCGCGACGAAGTGGAGTATCAATTGCCGATGGCTTGGCTTGGTCGCTACTTGGGCAATTGGTTGGTCAAGCGAAAGCTTGAGGCCATGTTTGAATATAGACATCAGGTTACTAAGCGGCTTGTCGAAGCCAAGCGTCAAGCAGTCGAAGCGTTACGCGAGAAACACTAGATCACAGGAATTTCCAACATGCATTCAGATCCGGTCATCATTATCGGCGGCGGGCTAGCTGGGCTTTGTTGTGCTCGCAGGCTTGACCAGAGTCAAATCCCATGGTTGATTTTGGAGGCATCTGATCGTCTGGGTGGCCGAGTGCGCACCGAGTCTTTCGACGGGTTTCAGTTAGACGCTGGCTTTCAAGTCCTGTTGACCTCTTATCCAGAAGCTATTCGCACTCTTAACTATAAAGCTCTGCGACTAGGCCGTTTTCAACCAGGCGCCTTGATTCGCCACGGTGGTAAGTTTTGCAGGTTTGCAGATCCCTGGCGAGTCCCGAAGGCTGCCATGGCGACTGCTCTTTCCCCTGTTGGAACGCTGGGCGATAAACTGAGAATCGGAAAGCTGCGGGCTAGCTTGGGCAGAGGCGAGCTAGATACGCTATTGAACCAGCCTGAGACCTCGACACTTCAGCGTTTGCAACGACTTGGTTTTTCTGAATCGATGTTAGAGGGGTTTTTCCGCCCATTCTTTCGCGGAGTTTTTTTAGAGAGTGGGCTTTCCACCTCAAGCCGCAAATTTGATTATCTGTTTCGTTTGTTTTCGAGTGGCCACGCCGCATTGCCAGCAGGTGGAATGGAACAAATCGTCCGGCAGTTGGCTTCACCGCTCTCCTCGGATCGAATTCGTCGAGAGACTCCCGTCAAGAGCCTGGCAGAGTCCGCTGTGGTGCTTCACTCTGGGCAGCAGCTTCGGGCATCGCGAGTTGTCGTGGCTTGTGATCCCTGGAACGCGGCCAGACTGCTTGGTCACGATCTGCCCAAACGCGGACACCCCTCAGCGGTGGCTTATTTCGCCGCCGAACGTTCACCCATCCAGGAGCCCATGTTGATACTCAATAGCGATTTAGGTGTTCCAATCAACATTGTTTGTGTGCAAATAGAGGTAGTTTCAGACTACGCATCAGGTGGAGAG
>DAIRSD010000409.1:0-4577 GCA_036804625.1 Aureliella sp.
CGATATCCAGCTGCCACCCGAGCCCGGTCGGTGGCCCTGGCCGCCCGGGGGGTGGCTGACGCTGATCGTGCTTGTAGCACTCGCCGTGTGGCTGCTCCTGCGCGCGCGCCGCGCGGCAAAGCGGCGTCGTGCCCTGCAGCGCTGGCGCAGTGCGATGAGCGCGATCTTGGACGCCACCGGCAGCCACGGGGTGGAGCGTGTGGCGGACGCCTCCGAGCTGCTGCGGCGCGCGGTTCGGCCGCGCGATCCGGGCGCTGCCGCCCTGGAAGGCCAAGGCTGGCGCGAGCACCTTGCTGCACTCGGTGCGTTGCCTGCCGAGGATCGCGGTCTGGACCTGCTGGTTCAAGGGCCTTGGCTGCCGCGCCTTGACGACGGCGCCGCCCAGCTTGCCTTGAGCCGTGCCAGCGACCGCCTGCAGCGCTTGCTGGAGGCGTTCCCGTTTCCGATCTCCCAAATGGTTATTCACCTGAAATTTTGTGTGCTGTGCCTGATGTCGAGGAGACAGTCGAACCTGAGGGAGCAGAAGAGCCCAATTCCAGCCAGTCTTATCGCACACAGCGACGTGGTGGCGGAGGACTGATGGATATTAAGACCAGTCAGCGCAACGTTCCGGTCGTTGGAATTGTGCCCGTGACTGACGATGACGAGGTGTTGATGATGACCGCTCGCGGCAAGATTCAGCGAATCGCTGCTAGTGACATCAACATCATCGGTCGAAATACACAAGGTGTGCGGATCATGAAGCTGGACGAAGAGGACACACTGTCGGCTATCGTCAAAGTACCCAAGGAAGATGTGGAAGTTGAGGTGTTAGAGATCCAGTCGAGCGCTACAGGGATCGCGCCAGAATCTACTACCACTTCCGATTTGGTTCCCAAGGATGAGGATGATTCGTCATTCGACGCCCCAGATGCCGAAACGGAATCGTCCGACGAGTAAAGGTAGCGAGTGCTGCCGATTGAAACTAGTGCTTCTTCAAAACTAATTCTTGGGGTTCGTGCATTGTGGTCGCGACCTTCCAGGTTGCGAAATGATCAAAAGAAGCAGCGATAGGCACCCGTGCGTCAAAAGACTCTCACTTCTAGGACGATCGCCGTCGACATAGCTCTCAGAAGAAGAAAAGCCTTGGCTTCCGAGAGAGAATAGCCCAGTAAGCTTGTGGGCTTTGAATCGGAAAGGCAATGCTGTTCAATTGAGTCGCTTGATCATTTAGCAACTAGCGCTGCTCGCGCTTGTTGGACTAATCGAGCTGGATACTGAGCGTCCAGGACTGTCAAATGGCCCATCTTGCGTCCGGGGCGCGGGTCGACTTTGCCATACAGGTGCAGATAGGTCCGGGGACACTCTAAAGCGGCAGACCAATTGGGTTCGCCTTCGGCCCATACGTTGCCCAACAAGTTGGCCATTGCTGCAGGACTAAGCTGCTGTGGCTGACGAAGCGGCAAATTGCAGATGGCGCGGACCTGCATTTCGAACTGGCTGATGTCAAAAGCTTCGATGGTCAAGTGTCCTGAGTTGTGCGGACGCGGAGCCATTTCGTTGATGATCAATCGTCCATCGCGAGTCACAAAAAATTCGATGCAGAACAGCCCCACCACCGAAAACGCTTCGGCAACTTGCAAGCTAATCGCTCTGGCCTGCTCCTGCAAAGGCAGCAACTCAGGGCGGACCGGACAGCTTGTGACATCCAGGATGTGGTGGGCATGTTGATTTTCGAGCAACGGATAACTGACCACTTGCCCAGCCGCATTGCGGGCGGTGATCATTGAGACCTCGGCCACAAAATCGATCCACTGCTCGGCCACCAAGTGATCGGAGGCCAGTCGCTGCCATGCTCCCGGCAAGTCGGCAAGCGAGCGTACCAAACATTGCCCCTTGCCGTCATACCCGCTACGAGCAGTCTTGAGCACCATAGGCCAACGCAATTTATCGGAAGCAGCGTCGGCTTGCTGCTGCGTGGTGACGGCCACAAACGGCGTCGTGGGGCAGCCAATATCGGTGAGCGACTGCTTTTCTAACTTCCGGTCCTGACAAATTTGCAAAAAGTCCGCGCCAGGATGAGTGTATGCATGCTCAGCAGCCAATTGCACTAGCGACGCGGGAATATTCTCGAACTCGATGGTGATCACATCGCACAACTGAGCCATTTGACTGACCAGCGATTCGGGCGACTGATCGGGCAAGTCGTCTGGACAGAAGCACCTGTCAGCGACCTGTGCGGCAGGACTATTAGATTCCGATTCAAAGACCGCAACGCGATACCCGAGTCGCTGCGCGGCCTGAGTGAACATACGTCCCAACTGCCCACCACCCAAGACACCCAACCACCTGCCGGGCAGGCATGGAGCCTGGTTGATTGACTTGGAAGAATTGGGCTTTGGGCTGGTTGCAACCGCCAAGGCAGATCCTACTTGTTTACCGCAGAACGAAAAATTTTTTCACCGCAGAACGAAAACAGAAATTCGTAATATTTCAGCTACTTGAAGAAGCATGGTGTGTTACGTGATCGCTTCGATGCTTACCAGTCATTTGCCGCTCACTGCCTCAATTTTCAACCAACATCGAACGTTGCGCGCAACCGATCTCTGCACACACCCTACGTCAGACGGCTGAAATATTACAGGGATTCTAACTTGCTCGCCAAATTTATCCCAGAGGGCCGAAACGGCTTCCTCGGTTCGTACTTTCCAAGATCAACTGGGCTAGGACTGCGACGGCAGAATCTGGTCGGGCGGGTCAAAAACAACGTTCCGGTAAATCTCTGCCAGCGGAATGGAGATACCGACGGAAGTTAGATTCAACTCTTGCTCCAGGCGAGACAGAGTAACCAACATCCAACGCGACTCATCCTGCCTGCTGTAACACTCCACCAATGCACGGTCTTGAGAAATCAGCACCAATTCCTGCAACGAGTCAATCTGGCGATAATGGATGGACTTGCGTCCGCGATCGTACTTTTCCGTTGATTCCGACAAGACCTCGAAGATCACTGTTGGATTGAGCACCGTGTTAAGCAATTCGGCATCCAATTCCAAGGGACCACATACAATGGACGCGTCGGGATAGGTGTACAAACCGGTGGATTCAATTTTTACACGCAGGTCAGCCGTATAGACGACACATGGTCGCCCTTTCAGTCCATTGCCTCCTTCGCGTATTATGTTACCCGCGATTTGAGCATGGCGCGGTGTTCCACCGACCATCGCAAACACTTCACCACGAAGATACTGATGCTTGATGCCGGTTTGTAGCTCAAGATTCTCGTATTCCGCCAGCGTCAGACCTTTGAGAGCGACAGACATCGATGGACCCTTGCGAAAAATCCTTTGGAACTCTGCTTATCTTTTTGCTCACTAACCTAAATTATAGCGTCTAGCGCAGCAAAACTCCAAATCGATTTACCTACGGTGCTCGAAGCGAGCCCACCAATGGGCTCTACTGCACTAAACAGTCTATTCCAAAGGAGCGTCTTGAAGGACAGATTGAGTTTGTTTTTCGATCCAAACCTTGAGACGCTGGCGCAACTGAGCGTCTCCCAATGCCAAAACTCGCGCGGCCAACAGACCTGCGTTCTTGGCTCCTGAGCTGCCAATGGCCACGGTTGCAACAGGGATGCCGCCTGGCATTTGCACAATGGAGAGCAAAGAATCGAGTCCCTGCAAGGTGCGAGTCTGAACTGGAACCCCTATGACTGGCAGGAGGGTACACGAGGCGACCATACCGGGCAAGTGAGCCGCGCCACCGGCACCAGCGATGATTACTTTCAATCCGCGCCGCTCGGCCTGCTGTGCATACTCGAACATTAGCGCTGAAGTACGATGCGCCGACACCACTCGACATTCAAAAGCGATCTGCAGTTCGGTCAGGATCTCAGTGGCGGCCCGCATGGTCTCCCAATCGGAGCGACTGCCCATGATGACACCCACCTGCACGGCGGTAGCCGCACCTTTTGCCGATTCGCTATTTTCTGCGCCGCTCATGACTCGCCAGCTTCCGAATCGCGAGTAGAAGAAGCCGATCCGACGGGTGCATCTTGATTGCGCAGCAGCGGAAACAAGATGACATCGCGAATACTACGAGAATTAGTCAGCAGCATCACCAACCGATCGATACCGATACCCAGTCCACCAGCCGGTGGCATGCCATTGCGCAGCGCCAACACAAAGTCGTGATCCATCGTCGCCATGGAATCTTCGGCTGCCTGGCCTTCAAGCTGCTTACTGAATAGCTCCTCCTGCAACAATGGATCATTTAGTTCGGTATAAGCATTGGCAACCTCCATACCATGAATAAACAATTCAAAGCGTTCAGCCACTTGTGGATTGCTGGTCTTGCGCTTGGTTAGCGGACAGATACTGGCCGGGTAATCAATCACAAAAACCGGACCCACCAAACTGTCCTCTACTTTCTCTTCAAACACCTCGCTCTTGATCACATCAGGATGCTTGCCTTGAACGTCCAAACCAATCTTGATCGCAAATTGTCGGACGGCATCCTGGTCGTGAGCCTGCACGCCGGTCGCTTCCAGAAACAGGTCGTCATAACGACGTCTGGCAAAAGGTGGAGTGAAATCGATC
>DAIRSD010000410.1:0-4568 GCA_036804625.1 Aureliella sp.
GTATACTGTAATCCAGCTGTCTGGTGGAGGCTGCAAAAAATGGGTTGATTGACTATGGTCTGGATCACTTTTCATTGATTCAAAGAGTGAAGTCATGAAAATTCGACGGTGCTTAAGTCGCTTTTTCAGCTACAATACCGAACTATCAGCCGTCAGTTGAAGGCTCCAGTCGAAAGGTCTAACGATTCATGTTGAAAGTATTGTCTCAAGCTTGTAAGCGATCGGGCGGTTGGGTCGCGCTGACTAGCATCGGAGTATTTTTGCATATATTGGTCCAGGCTGGAAATATTCGAGCCGAGGATGTTGTTCAGTTCAATAGCGAGATCCGACCGATCTTGGCTGACAACTGTTTTCACTGCCATGGGCCGGATGAGCGGTCGCGTCAAGCCGATTTGAGACTGGATGTTCCCAGCACATCAGATCAGTCTTCTACTTTGGTCCCGGGAAACCCCGATCAAAGTCAGCTTTATCAGAGATTGGTGACTGACGACGCCGATCTGCGCATGCCGCCGGCCAGTTCCCACAAACAACTCAGTCAGGACCAGATTGCTCTGATTAAAATCTGGATTCAACAAGGGGCCCCCTACGAGACTCATTGGTCGCTGAAACCCATTAGTCATTGGGGTGCTGGCAGCCGAATGGATGGGAGCGCTGGCGAGACTTCTTTCAGTGCAGACCAAAGCGGGGGCATATCTATACAAGCGACGGTCAGCCAGGTTATCGACCGTTGGATTGACCTAGGGCATCAGCAGAGCAAATTGGTAGCATCACCGCCTGCAGATCCAGTGACCTTGTTGCGCCGACTGTGGTTAGATGTCGTTGGTCTGCCACCATCGCGCGATGTTGTCAATGCTTTTCTAAATGATTCGTCTCAGGAGGCTTACGCTGGTCAGGTAGATCAACTGTTGGCTTCACCACACTTTGGCGAGCGGATGGCGATTTGGTGGTTGGATCTGGTTCGCTTTGCGGATTCGGTTGGTTATCATGGGGATCAGGAAGTCAGCGTGTGGCCCTATCGAGATTACGTCATTGATTCGTTTAACCAGAACAAGCCATGGACCCAGTTCACTATTGAACAACTGGCTGGTGACCTGTTGCCCCAGGCCAACGACCAGACTCGTATCGCTTCAGGCTACAATCGTTTGGGCATGATGAGTGCCGAAGGGGGTGTTCAGGACAAAGAGTATCTTGCGAAATACGTCGCCGAAAGGGTGCGCAATGTGTCAGGCACTTGGCTGGGGCTGACCATGGGCTGCTGTGAATGCCATGACCACAAGTTCGATTCGTTCACTAGCCGCGAATTCTACCAAATGGAAGCCTTCTTCGCGGACGTCAAAGAACGTGGGCTCTATGCAGGTGCGAACGCCGACGGAAACTGGGGCCCCAATTTGCAAACCCCCAGTCCCCAGCAAGTCCAGCAGCTAGCGCAGCTCAATCAGGCTCGCGCGGACATCCAGGCCAAGAAGGAACAGCAGCGTCAAGCAGCCCAATCGAAATGGGAGCATCAGATAGGCCACTGGCACACTCTGGTTCCGCTAATCGCACGGTCAGAATCGGGAAGCCAATTGACAGTACGAGATGATCATTCGGTGATGGCATCGGGTCAAGCAGCGCTGACAGATACCTACGAGGTTAGTTTTTTGCATTTGCCCGATCATACCACCGCATTCAAGCTTCAGGTACTTCCGGATGAATCGCTTCCCAAACGAGGGCCTGGTCGAGCTGCCAATGGCAACTTTGTGTTGACCGAAGTAGAGGCTGCCGTCGTTGCGCAGTCTGATTCACCGGCAACATCCAACGAGACAGTCGACCAAACCGCAGCAGGCACCAATGATCTAATTGCTCAGCCTCTGCAACAAGCCGTTCGCCAGGTGAAGCTGGTGGCCGCTGCGGCCAGCGTCGAGCAGACCGAAAGCATCGAAGGCAATCCCTACCAACGCTGGTCCATTGCCGCCACGATTGACCAAGATGCCAAAGGATCGCAGTGGGGTTGGGCCGTTCTACCGGAAGCGGGTCGCGGCAACGAGGCCGTGTTTCGCTTTGAGTCGCCATTGACCCTAGAGGAAGGTCAGTTGCTGAAGATTCGACTGGTTCAAAAACATGAACAATCACAACATCTGCTAGGGCGTTTTCGACTGTTAGCATCCACTGAGTCACTTAGTCCCGAGGAGATGGTACATACTCGAGTGTTGGCTCGAGCCCTTCAACGTTCTCCCGAGCAGCGTACTGCTCGCCAGCAAGAGATCATCAGACAGCATTTCTTGGCAAAGGCCAGCCAGCTCCAGCCTCTGCGAGATCAACAAGCAACCGTTGATTCGTCGATTGCCAAACTGAAATTAGAGATTCCAACTACGCTGATCACTCAGTCAGTTCCGCCTCGCGAGATTCGTGTGTTGCCGCGTGGCAATTGGTTGGATGACAGTGGTGAGATCGTCATGCCAGCGTTCCCAGCGGCAATTCATGTGCCGTCCTTTTCATTGCCTACGGATCGGCGGATGACACGACTGGATTTGGCTCAATGGCTTGTCGCTCCAGATCATCCGGTTACCGCTCGGGTGCTGACCAATCGATTATGGAAGCTGTACTTTGGAGCCGGATTGTCTCGCAAATTGGATGATGTGGGCGCTCAAGGTGAACCGCCGACTCATCCCGAGTTGTTGGATTACTTGTCACAGCAGTTGATCCAGTCAGGCTGGAATATCAAGCAGTTGATACGCAGCATGCTGCTGACTAGAGCCTATCAGCGATCTAGCCTTGCAACGGAAGAGCAACTAGGAATCGACCCAACGAATCGTTTGTTGGCGCGGCAAGCTAGATTTCGATTGGACGCTGAACTGGTCCGCGATAATGCGATGGCGGTAAGCGGTCTGTTGAGTCGACAGATTGGCGGTCGCAGTGTCAAGCCTTATCAGCCAGCGGGTTATTGGGACTATTTGAACTTCCCTACTCGCCAGTGGAAAGACGAAGCTGGCGATCAGCTTTATCGTCGCGGGCTGTACACTCACTGGCAACGACAATACCTTCACCCAAGTTTGCTGGCCTTCGATGCGCCCAACCGTGAGGAGTGTACGGCGGATCGCCCTCGCTCCAATACGCCGCTGCAGTCCTTGGCGCTGCTGAATGACCCGACCTACATCGAGGCTGCTCGTGTGTTGGCTGCGCGAGCGATGACTGAGTCTGTCGACAATGACCAAGATCGAATTGTTTGGCTGTTTAGTGAAGTTCTTTCGCGCGAGCCGTTGGCCGGTGAGCGGCAACTGCTCGGGTCGCTACTGGAATCTGCCAGATTGGAATACCGCGACAATCCAAGTGCTGCGGAGGAGTTGCTGGCCGTGGGAAATGCTCCGCGTACCGATCACGATGCACAGCAGTTAGCCGCTTGGTGTTCGGTGACTCGGACGCTGCTGAATTTGCACGAATTTGTTACTCGCAATTGACAAACCGGTAAGACTACCGGCATGAACGGTCACGAAACGATTTAGCCTATTTCAACCAAGTTCTTAAGAAGTAAGACGATGTTTCACTTGCCAACGGACGTTGCACGAAGAACGTTTTTGTGTCGTTCGGGAATCAGTTTAGGAGCCATGGCGGCTACCAGTTTGTTGCAGCCAAATCAGTCAAAGGCCACGCAGCCTGCTCAATCGGGCGATTCCAGTCAAGGCCATCGCTGGAAAGGTGTTGTGCAACCACCTCATTTTCCACCTCGGGCACGCCGGATTATTTGGCTTTACATGGCAGGCGGTATGACGCATTTGGATACTTTTGATTACAAACCCAAATTGGCACAGTTGCATGGTCAACCGATGCCCGAATCGGTGACTCGCGGTCAGCAAATCGCGCAGCTTCAAGGTGCTCAACTAAACTGTTTTGGTCCGCAGCATGCCTTTAAGAAGTGGGGACAGTCTGGCCAAAGCATCTCGGAGATTTGGCCGCTGTTGGCGGAGCGGTGTGCGGACGACTTGTGTATCGTTCGCTCGCTACACACCGATGCCATCAATCATGATCCTGCGCATACGTTTATGAATACCGGCTCGATGATTTCAGGACGTCCCGCCATGGGATCTTGGCTGACCTACGGATTGGGATCTGAAGCTGACAACTTGCCTGGATTTGTGGTCATGGTGTCAACGGGTAAGTTCGGCCAAAAGCAACCGATCGCTGCCAGGCAGTGGCATTCGGGATTTCTGCCGGGCCAGTTTCAGGGAGTTGAATTTCGTTCGACTGGAGATCCGGTTCTGTACGTACGGCCACCACGAGGAGTGTCCCCTGCGATGCAGCGGCAGGTCGTATCGACGGTACAAGCGTTAAATCAAGAGGCTGATCGGCAGCTTGACGACCCGGAAATCGCTGCGCGGATCAGCCAATATGAGATGGCTTTTCGCATGCAGTCCAGCGTCCCGGAACTGATGGATTTTGCCGATGAACCCGCTCATATTCGTGAACTGTACGGAGCCGAGCAGGGGGATGGTTCCTTTGCGTCCAACTGTTTGTTGGCTCGACGTTTGGCCGAGCGAGGAGTTCGCTTTATCCTGTTGTATCATCGCGATTGGGATCACCACTGTGCTGGC
>DAIRSD010000411.1:0-4565 GCA_036804625.1 Aureliella sp.
TCGGCAATAGGAAACTCAGCGCCTGTCAAACCAGAAACTAAGCAAACAAAGTCGAATTCCGCTGCGCCAGAACCAAGGCAAGCTGCGACCCAGCAAACTGAAAGCGAAACCAGACCAGCCGTTGAACAGCAAACATCCCAGGCACCGGCAGTAGTGGAACCAGAAGCGTCATCTCCGCCTATCACTCCAAGCGCGCCAAAGGGTGATCCAACCCTTGAAACCAATTCTATGGCCGATGAAACAGTTGATTCGGTCTCGCCGCAACAGACTCCGGGTCAAAGCGAAATGCGGCTATCACTTGATTCGGCTGGCTCTTCCTCTCCATTTCTATTGGCAGAGCTGACTGACGGTCGGATGGTTCTACTTAAGGACGACCACTCGCCATTGACCAAATCTCGATTGATAGCCCCTCCATCGCCTCGATCTCAAGTTGAGTCGCCTATTTGGAAGTTGACGCTGGCTGGGCCAAGTGTCATTGACGTTGAATTGCAGGGAGATCGATTGAAGATCTCGCCACTGATGCTGCGCGGTTTATTCAGTTGCCGACAGGTTGACTTGCCCATGCGGGTTCATGCTGCTGGCGGAGTATTTGAAGTTGTATTTAGGAATCCTTCTGCGTGGCTGAGTGTTGAAGTAGGGCATCGGCAAATCTCGCGGGGCTCGATTCAAGAGGCAAACACCTATTTGCCCGTCTTGGTGATGGTCGCTGGATGTGATCAGCCAGATGCCTCTGGCCCGCTGATTGAAATCAATCAAACCGATTCCGCACGATCCGTTTCACTCATGGAACCTGGACGCGGGATGGCAGTTGTAGGCGACGGACGCCAAGGTTTGGAGGAATTCGCGCTTCTTAACCCGCCTAGATGGTATAGCAAACGATCCATTAGCGTGATGCAGCAGTTGGCGGCTGATGATCTGGTGAGCGGCTTACAAGCTGGCTCAGAGAATCTGGTCCAAAGGCTCCGAGAGATGAGTAACGACGATCGACCTGAGGTAGCCGCACTGGCAATCGAACTATCACTTCTTCTTGGTGATCCACAGCCGTTTGCTAGTCAGTTGCTGGCAGATGATCGACTGCGCAGCCACTGGAACAACACGCTAGCATTGACTAGGCAGGTACTCAGTAGCCGTAGGGAAACTATCGAAGCCATGGGGCAAGCGCTTACGGCAACCCATGGTCAGGATTCGGGTGCTGAGCTTATGGAACTGCTTTTAGGGCTTGGTCAAGAGCGACTAGGTGGTGATGGTCTGGCGGCTTTAATCAAGGGCCTGGACTCACAACAATTGCCGGTGCGCGTCTTGTCCGCATTCGAATTACAACAGTTGACCGGCCAAAGCTTTGGGTATCTGCCACACGCACCGATTCGCAGCAGTCTGCAGCAGTGGCGTCAGCAACTCAACAGTGGCAAGTTAAAGATTATGGAGGTCGGCGATCCTATTTGGGAACGCACCGCATTGCCCTAGGATCTCGACATTAGCCTCAAGCCGTGACGGATTAGTCTTGTCGGATTATTTACCTTAGGTGAACAGTCTCTCAGAGGGATATTCTGATCGGAACGATCGTAGCGATTTTAACTTATTGGCCCACAGATCTATCTTGTAAGTTTTGCTTGATATTTTCCAACGTTGCGATAATTGTGTCCTAGCTTTGAGCGTCGAAGTGCGCGGCGTCTGCGCGCAGGCTTCCGCGTTCGAGCCTTTCCAAGTTGACATAGATATTCACTATGGACATCGTTAGAAAATACTGGGTCGCCACGATGGTGTTGCTGCTGGTTGTCATCCATGCAGTGATCATCGGCTATATCCGTTCCGAAGCGAAGCAGGTGAAGTTCACCGCTAGTAATGAGATTCCGGTGGGCGTGTTCTACATTCCGACTGCCGATAAACAGCATTTGGTTCAACTGCGCGTCCACGTGTTAGTTGACCCCGACTTGCGGTTATCATCCAAGGCTACGATGGAGATGCATCGCTGGCTTGTTCATGAAGTGGTCGAGGAACGACTGCGTCAATTGGACCCAACTCTGTTAGCCGATCCAGCGTTGCTGGAGGTCAAGACTCAAATCAAGGCGGTGCTGGAAGACACGCTAGAAGAGAACCTGATCGATCGCGTGGTGATCAACGATCGCTTGGAGCTACCAGCGGATCGTTTTCAGGTCAAGCCAGCGTACGATGCACTGGCCACCGAGCCGATCTATGCCGGAAAGCCGGTTTTCCAAGAGATCAAGCCGTCGGACGAAATCGAAGCTGATTAGCAATAAGGTTGGATCGCGGAGCGATCCACTACTATTGGAAGTCGCGACTGCGAAGCTCCAAGCCCGCGACCTGTTGGCTTAAGTCGTCGATGCGACCGACAACTACGTGAATCACATTCTCGCGATTTTCAACTACACCATGAACCAGCCATGCGTTGGACTGTCGAGCCAACCTATAGTGTCGCTGCCAAACATCTGGTTTGACAACTAAGTTCATCGATCCGAACTCGTCTTCCAAAGTTACAAACGTGATGCCTTTGGCTGTGCCCGGTCGCTGACGGACCAGGACGATACCTGCCACGCGTACAAAGGAACCATCGCGAGCAATTCTTAGTTGCTTTGCATCGGTCACGCGCAAACGCTCCAGTTGCTGACGCACAAAGGACAGCGGATGAGCACGCAGGGAGAAGCCGGTCGTTTGATAATCGCTATAGACCTCTTCCAATTCGGTCATCGCGCTAAGAAACTCTGGAATTGGTTCGTCATCTTGCACCCCTGAGGTCTCAAAAAGACCGTGATCTGTGGGGCGAGCCTCCTGGGACAGCGCTTGCCAGTAGGCAGCTCGGCGATTGCCCGCCAACGACTGAAGCGCTCCGGCATCGGCCAATTGCGAGACAGTTGCTTGAGTTAGCTTGGCGCGACGAGTCAAATCAGCCAGATCACGAAAAAGTCCACCATGTGTGCGAGCCTGAACGATGCGATGCCCAACCGCTTGTGGGAACCCTCGAATCAAACTCAATCCGAGCCGAAGTCCGAATGGAACATCACTAACTGACATTTTACACATATGCACTTGAGATATCCGATCGTTCTGTGAACTGCTTGGCGACTCACAATCTACCTTATTCATTGGCAATTCGGTAACGGCCTCGAGATGGCTCTCCCACTGGCTGTAGTTGACATCGATTGGAGCAACAACGACCCCGTGAGCCCGTGCGTCCTGAATTAACTGCGCGGGCGCGTAAAATCCCATCGGTTGACTATTGAGCAGCGAGGCGCAAAACGCGGCTGGATAGTAGTGCTTCAGCCAACACGAGACATAAACCAGTAGCGCGAAGCTTGCTGCGTGCGATTCTGGAAACCCGTATTCGCCAAAGCCACGAATCTGAGTGAACACTCGATCGGCAAATTCTTCGGTCAGACCGTTCGCCAACATTCCGTCGATCAACTTGCGGCGAAATTGCTCGATCAGCCCAGGGCGTCTCCATGCAGCCATCGCGCGTCGAAGCAGATCCGCTTCTCCGTGTGTAAAGTTAGCGGCAACGACGGCCAGGCGCATAGCCTGCTCTTGAAAGATCGGCACTCCCATCGTCTTTTCCAAGACCTGTCGAATCGCCTGATTGGGATAATCGGGCTGCTGGCCGCTACGACGGGCGCGCAAGTAGGGATGTACCATCTGGCCCTGGATCGGACCAGGACGCACGATGGCCACTTCAATCACCAGATCGTAGAAACAGCGCGGCTGCAGTCGCGGCAACATGCTCATCTGCGCGCGACTTTCGATTTGAAACACTCCCATCGTGTCGGCCTGACAGATCATGTCGTAAACCGCAGCAGCCTGGGCGGGTACACTGGCCAACGTGAGTCGTGGCCCATAATGCCTTGCGACCAAATCGAAACAACGGTGAATAGCACTTAACATACCTAGGGACAGGCAATCGACTTTAAGAATTCCCAGTTCGTCCAAATCATCTTTGTCCCACTGGATCACTGTGCGCCCGTCCATGGAGGCGTTCTCCAGCGGACACAACTCACATAGCCAACCCTGAGTCATTACCATGCCGCCAACATGCTGGGAAAGATGCCGCGGAAAGCCGATCAGATTTTCAGCTAAGTACACGAAGCGTTGCCCAATCGCGGAATCCGGCGTAATACCGCACTCAGCCGCTTGATTGGTAAGCGAGCCCTCAGTCATGCGTGAATCTACCATTTTGCTAAGTGCATCGATACGATCCAGCGAAATACCTAGCGCACGACCAGCATCACGAATGGCCGACTTAGTCCGATAGGTGGTGACCGTAGCCGTCATACCTGCCCGATGGCGGCCATACTTGTCGTAAACGTACTGAAGTACTTCTTCGCGTCGCTGATGTTCAAAGTCTACATCAATGTCTGGAGCTTCATTGCGCTCTTTGCTAATGAATCGCTCAAACAACAGGTCCATTTGATTTGGGTCAACGGAGGTGATGCCCAAGCAATAACAGACAATGCTGTTGGCTGCCGATCCGCGACCTTGACATAAGATATTGCGACTGCGGGCAAAACGAACCAAGTCCCTAACCGTCAAATAGTACGCTTCATATCGTAGTTCGG
>DAIRSD010000412.1:0-2578 GCA_036804625.1 Aureliella sp.
AAATCAAATTTCCCTGCGTTTGGGTGATTCGGGCATTTATCCTGCATACAACACCAACGTACCTCAGCAACTTCTGGCAGGAGCCAAGCAAGCCGAACACCACTTGTTTCCGGTTCATCCGTTTCTCGCTACGATGCGGTCAGACATGGGAGCAGGTTTTTATTCTAATCTTGGGGGACCACTGCCATTCGTTATCGGGCCAGTAACACCCGATCGCTAAACAGTTTTGACGGTTTCAGATGGAACCCTGCAAAGCATTCGAATTCAGCAGTTAGAGCAAGATGTTCTAAAAAATGGCAATTCTGTGGAATCTAGATACCAATATGGCATGGCACTTCTAGCCGCCGGCCAAATAGCAGATGCAGTTGGTCAACTGGAAATCGCAATGCAAATCGACCCAAATAACTTGGCAATACAGAATGATTTAGCCTGGATATTGGCCACACTTCCGCAGGAATATCAGCAGCAACAAGCAGTTGCCCTACAATTGGCCCAGCATATCAATTCGACTTCGGGCGGGCAGATTGCCGAATTTCTCGACACTCTGGCTGCGGCGTTAGCTGCAAATCGCAGGTACGACGAGGCTACCGCAACTGCTACTAAAGCTCTTGAGTTGCTAAAAGATGACCCCCGTCACGAACTAGTCCAAGGGATAGCAGAGCGTTTGCAGCTTTACAAGCAGCAACAGCCGCACCATGAGAAATACCCTATGCCAGCGAATTGAACCAGAGATTACAATCGATCCCCGACTATCTCAAAGTACTCTTCTGATAAAGTCGCTTAATGCCAAAACGAAAAAGAAAAGCCAGGACCTCTGAGGCTCCGGCATATAAACAAAAACCACTTACAGCTTGGCTATGCGGAGTTCTGGCCGCCCTGACCCTGATCGTCTATTGGCCAACTTATTTTGCCGACTTCGTAAATTTTGATGACCATCAATATGTCGTGGAAAATGAGCGTGTTTTAACCGGATTAACTTGGGATAATGTACGCTGGGCGATGACTCAGGTAGGTTACGCATCCAACTGGCACCCACTGACGTGGCTTAGTCACATGCTGGACGTTGAACTGTTCGGTCCCGGAGCCGGGCCGCATCACGTTGTCAATGTCGTCATCCATGCAGCAAACGCGGTTTTGTTGTTCTTGTTGCTCAGATCACTTACGGGTGCGTTAATCCCAAGCTTCATTGTGGCAATGCTGTTCGCAATACACCCCATGAACGTTGAATCTGTAGCCTGGATTTCTCAGCGCAAGACGACCCTCAGCACTTTTTTCTGCATACTTGCAATATGGAGCTATGCGAGATATGCGCGGTTGAACAGTTGGAAAGCCTACGTGGGCAGTCTTCTACTTTTCTTAATGTCCCTGATGGCCAAACCCATGATGGTGACCATGCCGTTTGCCTTGCTGCTGCTGGATTTCTGGCCGCTAGAACGTGCTGCGCTAAAGCCTAACACATCGAACACCGACACATTCCAAATCGGCACATTGGCAAAAGGTTTCGTTCGCTTGATTCCTGAGAAGCTGCCGTTCGCTGGTCTAACCCTTTTAGTATCTTGGGTCACTCTATGGGCTCAGGAGGGCGCGATGAGCCCCATGAATCAGTATGCCTTGCACGAGCGCTTGGCCAATGTCGCCGTATCGTACGTAGAGTATCTACGCCTGATGGTATGGCCGTTCAAGCTGGCGGTGTTCTATCCTTTGTTCGGTACCGATCTAGATAACACACCTATCAAAGTTGGCTTGTCCGTACTCTTTCTTCTTCTGATTTCCTTAGCCAGTCTATGGTTTGGCTCGTCTAAACGCTACTTGCTTACTGGGTGGTTATGGTACCTTGGAACGATGATCCCAGTAATTGGGTTGGTGCATGTTGGTGCTCAAGCTTTGGCGGATCGGTATGTCTATGTTCCTTTCTGGGGAATTTGGATCGCAGTGGTTTGGTTGATTTGGGAGTTCGCTCAGCAGCTCGCGAACAAATCGCGCCTTCAAATCGGACTTGTAGGCTTTAGCATAGTCGTGGCCCTGGTATTCAGCGGATTGACCATGCGTCAAGCTTCCAAGTGGAATGACACAGTTACGCTGTTTCAAGATGCAGCGGCGAATACCAAACGAAATTGGTTGGCTCATCGAATCCTAGCGGAGCACTATTTGGAGATTCGAGACTACGATCAAGCTCTTGTACACTGCAAAATGTCCGATCAGTGGGCAGTTGAGGACCCAAGATTTTTAACCACTTATGGTCGGGTCCTACATGAAATGGGCTCGGAAGCCGAAGGTCTCAAGAAAATACGTCGAGCGATGGAGCTTCGACCCGATTTAGCCATTGTCCGAGTCAATTTAGGTTGGGTGCATCTGTCCTCTGGTCGATACGATGACGCTGCCGAGCAATTCGAAGCTGCAGCTAGCATGCTTACCGACACAGATACGCCCTATGCTTGGCGAATGACCTACGCTAATTGGGGTGCGGCGCTAGCCAAGGCAGGTAGAAATGCTGAGGGTTTAGCGAAGGTCGAATACGCACTGAGCTTCGAACCGGATCACACAGATTTACTTCGATTGGCGGCAGAGATTGAGCTAG
>DAIRSD010000412.1:2588-4546 GCA_036804625.1 Aureliella sp.
GAGTCAACCCGAAGCGGCACGAATGCGATTGCAGAAGGCGATTACCAAAGACCCAGAAGACGTTCAGGCCTATGAAATCTTGACTCGCAGCTTTCTGCTGGAGGAGAACCTAACGGATGCAGTAGCTTCGTTGGTGCGAACGATTCAATTGGTGCCGCATCATTACGACGCCAGAATGCAGTTGGCGGAACTGTTGGACAAGCAGGGGCAAAGTCAGGCTGCCAGCGATCTTTATCTTGGTCTGATCAACGAATTGTCTTCCATCGATCATCCGAAGGTCAAATCGTTTCTTATCAAGGCAAACAGCAAACTGGCTTGGATTCTGGCAACATCGCTGGATGAAAAGATTCGAGAACCAGTTCGGTCGCTCGAACTGGCTCAGCATGCTGCAGACCTTTCCTCGCCGCCTGAGGCACTGACTCTATCGGTTCTGGCTGCCGCTCATGCTGTCAATGAACAATTTGACAAAGCGGTCGAACATGCTGGACAGGCATTGTCACTCGCGCAGGAAACTGGCGATCCGTCGCTTGCCGATCGCATCAGGAAACAGGTTGAGGCCTATCGCTTGGGGCAGCTCTACCTTGAAAATCGACCAGCGACTCTGGATACCACAATCCAGTCGCCCTAACCGTCAGATCAAAGGTAGGAGCATCAAGACTCAATTGGTCTTGCTTAATTCGCCTTTCGAGTAGGACCCCAAGATTTCCAATCGCTGGCTCATTTGGCCCAGTGTTTCAATGGCGGCTTCCACGGATCTGCTTGCCTGATGACCATCCAGTTCGATAAAGAACATGTATTCGTTCGGTCGATTGGGCATCGGGAACGACTCTATCCACGTGAGATTGACTCCTGAGTTCTTAAAAATCATCATGGCATCAGCCAGTGCGCCAGGTTGATGGTGAAGTTCAAACATCAGCGACGTCTTGTCGTTTCCCGTCGGAGGGCAAGGGTGATCGCCGATAATGGCAAATCGAGTGACGTTTTGACTGTTGTCTTCGATGTTCTCTGCAATCACTCGACAACCATAGTGAATTCCAGCTTCGCGCGAGGCGATGGCAGCTATCGTATCACTGGCAGCGGCAGCGGCGGCGGCTGTTGCCGTACTGGACACTTCCACTAATTTCGCCTCCGGTAAATGCTGCGCCAACCATCCTCGGCATTGCGACAAGGCTTGGGGTTTACTGTGAACCTCCTGAATCGTCGAACGATCGCGACTTCCCAACAGACAATGATGAACTGGCAATAGGACTTCCCCACAGATCTTGACGGGCCAGCGATGAAACACGCCCAGTGTATCGACAATGCGGCCGTCTGTGCTGTTTTCAATTGGAACCACCGCAAAAGCCGCTTGTTTGCGAACCACTTCGTCAAAAGCGGCACTGATCGACGCCACAGGGACCAGTTCTGCACCCAATCCAAAATACTTTACTGCAGCCAGATAACTGTAACTGTAAATTGGTCCCAAATAGGCCACGGGTCGCGAGGGCCAGGCTTGCCGACATGACAGACTGCTTACGTGCTGTAGTAGCTCAACCAGTTGCTCCTTGGGCGCAACCGAGCCAAAACGGCTGGCAAGTTCTGTCAACTGCTTGGTCTTCAGTTGGCTTGGCGATAGGTCGGCAAGTGCAGCGATGCGATCGGCCAACAACTCTAGTATCCGAGTATCCAGCTCCCTTAGCCGGACATGAATCGCTTCCGTGGAGCAATGATTCGGATCATTTTCAGCAGAATGCATGGTTCACACTTTTCCTCAAGCAGGGGATTTTAGCCGGCCAAATTCTTCAGCTTACCAAGGTCTTGGACCTGAGTGACTAGATAACGTGGGAACAAAAAGGTTACGCATAATCACGCACGCCCTGGGAACGATAGTCTGATCTTTCGATTTCGCCAAGTCCGCTGGCCTGTCATAATGGCAATCTGATCAGTAATCCAGTAACTCAGTTGTCGCTCCGCTGCGC
>DAIRSD010000413.1:0-4546 GCA_036804625.1 Aureliella sp.
ACGACGCTGTCCCATGGTGATAAAGACTACCCCAAAAACAACCGCCACAAACACTGCTGCCAAGACAAGCAGCTTGTCGGGTCCAATTTCACCAGACGATCCGCTCAGTTCGGCTGTCATATTTCCGCGTAGATCTAATAGAGCCTGAGGCATTTGAGCAACGATACTAGCCATGAACAACAAGCTGATTCCGTTACCAATACCGTACTCGTCGATCTGCTCACCCAGCCACATCAAAAAGATGCTACCGCAAGTCATGATCAGAATGGCCGTGATCTGCCAGCCCCAGTGTAACGCACCGGTCGTAATATCGTTGAACTGAGGTGAAACTAAATTGGCTCCATCAGCCATGATAAAATATTTCAGATAGACGTAGCTCTGGATCAAACACAAGAACACGGTCAGATAGCGAGTGTATTCGTTGATTTTGCGTTGACCGGCCTGTCCTTCTTTTCGCAACATCTCGATGGGTTTCCAAACGGAACCCAATAACTGAAAAACGATCGAAGCTGAGATATAGGGCATAATCCCCAAGCCGAAGATGGTGACCTGTCGCAGGTCAGTCGCAGCAAATACAGAAACCTTCTGCAGAAAATCGTTTAACTGACTGCCAGTGCCCATGTCGTTGGGGGGATTGACCATCGGCAAACGAATCTGATAGCCAACTCGGTAGACCGCCAACAAGCCAAGCGTCAAAAGAATCTTCTGGCGCAACTCGGGAATCGAGAAGACCGTCCGCAATTTCTCAAGCATCACCTAGACTCCTGGTCACATCCTGAACAACACTTGCATCCAGCCTAAGCCTTGGCCTGTCCCTGACGACGCTGAGCCACTCGCTCGCGCGGAGTCAGTTTAGGCTTAATCTTAATCACGCTACCGCCAGCAGCCTCAATCTTCTGCTGGGCGCCTTCGCTGAAGCGATGCGCAGAAACTTTCAGCGCCTTGTCCACATCGCCGCCTGCCAAAATCTTAACTTGATCAAACCGCTTTTTTAGCAGCCCCTTGTCTTGGAGCGACTGCACAGTGACCGCTTCGCCCGCTTGGTACGCCTGGCAGATATCGCCAATGTTCAGCGAAACAACCGTAACCGCATAGCTGTTGAAGAAGCCTCGCTTTGGGATACGACGAATCATCGGCAGGTCTTCACCGACCATGCCTGGGTGCCTCGAGTAACCCGAGCGGGACTTGTGACCATCTTGACCACGACCGCACAACTTACCTTGGCCAGCACCCTTGCCACGACCTACTCGCAACTTCTTGCGATGCTTGCAGATTCCTTGGTTAACTTGATCAATTCTCATTACAGTTTCACCCCGCGCAACAGCTCAACATCATCACGGGTTCGCAATTGTTTGAGCGCAGCAAATGTAGCCTTAACCAGCACTGATGGATTATTCGATCGAAAACTCTTAGTCAAAATATCGTGGATACCAGCCGCTTCACAAACAGCTCGCACCGCAGGTCCAGCGATAATACCCGTTCCTGGGCTAGCTGGCAACAAAATGACTTTTGCAGCACCATAATTGCCAATGACGCGGTGTGGAATCGTACCATCCACAACGGGAACGCGAATCATCTCGCGGTTGGCCTGCTTGTTGGCCTTCTGAACGCTAGGCGGAACTTCATTCGCTTTGCCATAGCCATATCCGACTTGCCCTTTGCCATCACCGACAACGACCAAGGCTGCAAAGCTGAAGCGACGTCCGCCCTTGACCACAGCGGCGCACCGCTTGATATTCAAGACGCGGTCAATGGAGCCGTCATTGCTGTTTTCGTTACTACTATTTGCCACGCTACTGGCACTCCATGATTTTGGAAAACCACGCAACCTGCGATAATTGTTGTACTACTTTGCAAAAACTTCTTTCAGTCGGGACCGCTGACCCCAAGCTGGGAAGCTTACTTATTAACTAAATCTCCAAGCCAGCAGCTCGCGCTGCATCGGCAAACGCGGCAACTCGACCGTGGTACTTAGCGCTGCCTCGATCCAGGCAAGCCTTGGACACTCCAGCGGCCTTTGCTTTCTGAGCGATCAAGGTGCCAATCGCGGCAGCCGCCTGACAATTGCCGCCATACTTGCCAAAGTCCTTGCTGACTGTGGAAGCTGAAAACAGCGTTCGTCCTGATTGGTCATCAATGGCCTGACATGAAAAATGCTTAAGCGTACGCTGAATACTCAGTCTTGGTCGCTCTTGAGTTCCACGAATCTGCTTGCGCACTCGGAAACGCCGTCGCTCACGTTGCTTATTGATGATTTTCTTTAGCTTCACCACACACCTGCCATATTGACTTACTGATCTGTCGAACGTCTCTATACCACCCCGGTCCACGGCAATTTTGCGTAGACTAGCGGATCATTCACTAAGTGGCCGACTTACCAGCCTTGATCTTAATTTGTTCGCCTTGATATCGAATTCCCTTACCCTTGTAAGGCTCTGGCTTTCGCAACGACCGGACGTGAGCAGCGAACTGGCCCACCGCCTGCTTATCGCAGCCCTGAACTAAAATGTGCGTTTGGTCAGGACAAGTCACAGACAACCCCTCTGGGATGTCAACTTTCAATTCATTCGCAAATCCCACTCTCAGTTGCAGCGTCTTGCCTTGAATCGAGCACAAATAGCCTACGCCAACGATTTCCAATCGCTTCTCGTATCCGTTCTTGACCCCTAACACCATGTTGTTGATCAAAGCACGAGTTAACCCATGCAGTTCCCGAGAGACGCGATCATCGGACCTACGTCCAATCGTGACCTCGCCGCCTTCGACAGAAACGCTGATTTCAGGCCGATGTTTGTATTGCAACTTGCCTTTGGGCCCTTCGACGCTGATCAAACGGTCGTCAACGCTAACTTTAACCCCATCTACGATGGCAACTGGTTTTTTTCCGATTCGGGACATGGCTCAAACGATCCAAATAAAAATCACTACTTGCGAAATTCAATCACTGCGAAACAAAAAACTCAACTGCTCCGGTCACCCACTACTGCTAACAGATCTCGCACAGAACCTCGCCACCGATTTTTTGTTGACGCGCTTCGCGATCACTCACCATACCCTTGCTGGTGCTGATGATCGAAATACCCATACCATTTAACACTGGTCGCAGGTCGGTACTTTTGCTGTACACACGGCGGCCCGGCTTGCTAACTCGACGAACCGTCTGAATTACCTTCTCCCCGTTGGGACCGTACTTCAGCTCAATACGCAGTTGGCTGACTGGCGTAGCCTCGATCACTTGATAATCCCAAATGTAGCCTTCGCGCTTGAGCACTTCAGCCACACCCAGCTTGACTCGTGAAGTCGGTACATCAACATGCGGTCGCTCCACACGAACGGCGTTGCGAATACGAGTCAGCATATCGGCGATAGGGTCAGTCATCATCGCGGTCTGTATCCCCCTGCAAAACTTTCTTTCAGCTACTATGAACTCTAGCTACACTGGCTTTCGGCAGCTCAACTGACCACCGAACGGCCCAATTCCGTTCCTCGATACCCAGATCAGGCAAAGCGGAACACACACCACACCTACCAGCTTGCCTTCCGTACACCGGGTATCATCCCTTGATCGGCTAGCTTGCGAAAACAGATTCGACAGATCCCAAACTTTCGGTACACGGCCCGAGGACGACCACACAGCTTGCAGCGATTCTCTCGACGAACTGCGAACTTGGGAGTGCGATTTGCCTTTGCAATCTTGCTTTTACTTGCCACGGTACTTCACATCTAAGTTGAAGGTAATCAAATACTACTGTTACGCCCATTGTTGCATTTGGGAAAACTCCTAGCTGATTTCAGCAAAAACTCCCCAAACACTCAATCATCTATATTTGCCCACCAGGTCAACGCCCGGCTTTACTAATTTACGCTGACTTACTTTTTTCCTTGGGAGCCTTAAATGGCATTCCGAAAGCCGTCAACAGCGCCAAACCTTGTTCATCGTCCTTCGCCGAAGTGGTGATCGTGATGTTCATCCCCTGCGGCTTGACATATTTGTCAGGATTTAATTCTGGAAACACCAACTGCTCGGTCAAGCTTAGCGAGTAGTTGCCCTGGCCATCAAAGGCTGTACGACTGATCCCACGAAAGTCGCGGACTCGAGGTAGCACGATATTCACTAGGCGATCCAGGAATTCATACATCCGCTGACGTCGCAGAGTCACCTTGCAACCAATGGCCATTCCTTCGCGCAACTTGAAATTGGCAATGGACTTGCGAGCCTTTGTGTAGACCGGCCGCTGACCAGCGATATCGGTCATCGCTTCGAAGGCGATCTCCAAGTTCTTCTTGTCAGCTACAGCAGCTCCAACTCCCATGTTGCCCACAATTTTTTCCAATCGTGGAACAGCCATTGGATTTTCAATTCCCAATTCCTTGGCCAACTGTTGACGAATACTTGTTTCGTATTTTTCTTGTAGTCGTGGAGCCATGCTTCGGCTTCCTATCTGATCAGCAATAAAACAAAATGTTCGGAGGGTTCCCTACCTAACGACGCTTCACACACACAGCTGCTTTAGGTCACACTGAAAAACTAAACTGACATCTGACG
>DAIRSD010000414.1:0-4541 GCA_036804625.1 Aureliella sp.
CAGGTTCATGCCGAACTTGGCGCACGTTTGGATGGCCGAGTTGATACGGAAGGTCTTGTTCTCGCGGATCAGGTTGGCGATACCTGGCGTGACGACCAGCACTTCATACGCTGCGCCTCGTCCGCCGCCGATTTTCGGCAAAAGTGTTTGCGCGACCACACCGATCAGCGACGTGCTAAGCTGAGTGCGAATCTGGTCCTGAAGGTTACCAGGAAAGGCATCGATGATACGGTTGACCGTTCCCTGAGCGCTATTGGTGTGCAAAGTGCCAAACACCACGTGACCGGTTTCCGCAGCACTAATGGCCGCTTGGATCGTCTCCAGGTCTCGCAATTCGCCCACCAGAATCACATAGGGATCCTGTCGCAACGCGCGTCGAATCGCTTCGGAGAAGCTAGGCACGTCGACTCCTACCTCTCGCTGATTGATCGTCGACTTCTTGTGATCATGGTAGAACTCGATGGGGTCTTCGATGGTGATGATGTGATGGTCATGCGACTCATTCAGGAAATTGATCAGACTGGCCAGAGTCGTACTTTTACCTGAACCTGTCGGGCCGGTCACCAATACCAGACCGCGGGGGCGCTGGACCATTTCGACAACGGCCGGGGCTAGTCCCAACTGCTCGGGGGTCAGCTTGTCGTTGGGGATTTGCCGCAACACCATCGAGATGAAGCCGCGCTGCTTGAAGATGGAGACTCGGAAACGAGCCAATTCCCCAAAAGCAAAGCCGAAGTCAGAGCTGCCGTTTTCCTGCAGCTCGCGTTGACAGCGGTCCGGTGCGATACTCTTCATCAGCCCAACGGTGTCTTCCGCTTCAAGTACTTTTGTGTCCAGCTTCCGCATGCGACCATGCAATCGAAATACGGGGGGTTGCCCCACGACGATATGGATGTCGCTGGCACCTTGCTTGACACAAGCTTGCAACAGTTTGTCGATTAAGACAGTGGCCATTGTTGTTTTAAGTGTAAAGTGGTTAGAAGAAGATGAGTTGCCAGCAGGTAGGGCGAGATCTCGTGATCCCCTGCGGGAGGCTTGGCTCCTAGTGCATTGTATTTGAGCTAGGGTGGACAAGTCTAATTTAAGGCGGGTGCTAGGGTTCGTTAGCCGTGTAACCAAGTTGCCGCGTGCCGGATTTGACGGTTGTGATGGCGAGCTGATTGACTGGCCCCCTCACCCTCTCAATCCCGCCGGACAAGCCGGGCGGGATTCAAACCACAAATACGAAATTCTTCAGTAGTAAATATGAAATCTCTTCCCACTTCCGGCTTGTTTGTGGTTGCCGTCGAATCAGCCCTTAGCACCTTCAAGTATCTCTTTGAAGACGATGGGCAGCGCCAAACGATCTTGCTCGGTCCGCTTGGCGACTCGATACACTTCGTCCAGGGTGGTGTGTCCCCGCAGCACTTTGCGCATGCCATCACAGTAAAGGGTCGTCATTCCCTCCTTGATGCACTGCTCGGTCAACTGAATGGTTGAGCGGTTTTGAAACATCATCTCTCGAATCTTGCTGCTGACGACCATCAGTTCGTAGATCCCCATTCGGCCTCGGTATCCCGACTTCTGGCAGTATCCGCATCCCTTGCCCCGCATCAGCTCGGCTTTGGCTGCAACTTCGGCTGGTATTTCGGCGTCCTCCAGAACCGACTTGCTGAGCTTCACCGGTGCCTTGCAACGCTTGCAAATCGTCCGCACCAGGCGCTGTCCCAAGACGGCTACCACAGAGCTAGCGACCAGATATCCGGGTACCCCCATGTCAGTCATGCGTGTAACAGAACTGGGCGCATCGTTCGTATGTAGTGTACTGAAAACTAGGTGTCCTGTCAAACTAGCCTGAATTCCCATCTGAGCGGTCTCGGTATCTCGCATCTCGCCTACCAGGATGATGTTAGGTGCCTGTCGGAGCATGGCGCGGATGATTCGAGCAAAGTCCAGTCCGATGTCGTGCCGGACTTCCACTTGGTTGATGCCGGGCAGGTAGTATTCCACGGGGTCCTCGGCGGTGATAATCTTCTTGTCGGGGCGGTTCATGGCGTTCAGAGCTGCATACAGCGTGGTCGTCTTGCCAGAGCCAGTCGGGCCGGTAACCAGCATGATACCATTAGGCCGCTTAATAGTATTGGTAAAAATCTTGAAGTCGCGTTCGCTGAGTCCCAATTGCCGGATGCCAACCTTAATGTTGTCCTTGTCCAGTAGTCGCATGACACAGGACTGACCGTGGTTGGGCGGTATGATGCTAACTCGAAGGTCCAGTTCTTTTTCGCCCACGGTCACTTTGATTCGTCCGTCCTGGGGGCGTCGTCGTTCGGCGATATCCATATTGGCTAGGATCATTAGGCGTGAGAGCATGGCGCCGAGTAGCCGTCTGGGGGGGCTGTCGCGTTCCACCAGTACCCCGTCGATTCGGTAGCGAATTCGAACCCGGTCTTCAAAAGGTTCCACATGGATATCCGAAGCTCGCAACTGGACCGCTTCTTGGATCATCATCTGCACTAACCGGACGACCGGGGATCCCGAGTCATCAGCCATTTCGGTGGCAGCGCTGTCTTCGGCGGTTTCGGTGAAGTCGATCTGGGTGTCGGTGAATTCCTGAAGGATCGAGTCGGCCGATTCGCCTTCGACCTGTCCGTAATATCGGTTGATCGCTTCCTGGATGGCGTCTCTAGGTGCCAGTGCGGTTTCGATGCGTCGGTTTAGAATAAATCGCAGCTTCTCGATGGTTTCCAGGTCGAACGGGTCGCTCAGCAGGACGTGTATCACGTCATCCTCCTCCTTGAAGGGGATCACGCTATTTTCACGGGCGACCGATTCCGGAACCAGTTGAATCACTTCGTCGGCGATTTTTTGGGTCGTCAGGTCGACGTAGTCCAATTTGTTCAGCTTGGCCAAGCAGCGATATACGGCTTCGGCTTCGGCATATCCCTGTTGAACCAGCAGTTCGCATAGCTTGGACGGGGAGTCATTGGCCTGTTTTACCACTTCATTGATCTGGTCCAGGCTAACGACATTGCGACGCAACAATAGGTCGATAAATTCACGCATAGCGGGTAATCCTTGGTATGTGGTTCCGATCCAATCATGGATCGATCCAATGGGTCAGTGGCCATTCATTTGGCGGTTTTCAACAAGGCTTCAGTCACGATTAGGGTGGCCGGGCTGCAACAGAGTCGCCCGCCTCCTGGACTGGTTAGGCCAAAATCCGTGCCATGTGCTTGGTTGATCGGTGAGTAAGCCTCTGGAAATTGCGTATTGATATGAGGATAGCGAAGAAGAGAAGAGTTTGACAGGTCACCGCAGGACAGGTTGCTTCTCGTTGCAGGACTTGCTTTCAGGCCGCGACCTTAATCCATTTTATCCTGCCGATAGGGCTTAAATCTATCGTTTGGCTTCAGAAATTGCCAAAGATTCAGCAATTCCTTTGACAATTCTTGCTGTAACTCCAGCCTAGCGGATCGCTTTTCTAACAATACTCGTTCGACGCGCCAGAGAGTGCGTGTCGAATCCATCAACGGACTCACTGGCTGGCGCGTCGGGCTGGAAATCGCTGGTTTGTCAGGCTGGTACTCTGGGTAGATTTCCATTCACCGCTCGCCTTAATTCGAAGACGGTTATGTTTCTTTTTCGCGTTTCACACCTTGATTGACTTCCATAGCAGTCGAGATGGTGGTTACAATTGTCACATTGAGCAGGAGAGTCGTTTTAGTCGTTCAGGATTCGTGATGCAAATTCATTGCCTTGGTACTACCGGATACCATCCCAATGCAAGTCGCCATACGGCCTGCTACTACCTGCCCGAATTGGGAGTCATGCTGGACGCGGGTACGGGAGTTTGTCGGCTGACATCCGCCTTGCAGAATCGGCCAACGAAGAACTTGGACATCGTTCTATCGCACGCTCATCTGGATCACGTCGTTGGCCTGACTTTTCTATTGGGGGTGATGTCAGTAACCGAGCTGCAGCGGGTGCGAGTACATGGCCAGAAAGACAAGCTGGAAGCCGTGCGCCAGAACTTGTATCATCAGTTGTTGTTCCCGGTTCCCCCCGACTTTGACTGGCACGAATTGCCCGATGAAAATGGACAAGTCCGTTTAGCGAATTGCACGTTGAACTATTTTCCTCAGCATCATCCTGGCGGCTCGATCGGCATGCTGATCACTGGCGGAGGTAAACGTTTGGCCTACTTGCCCGATACCACTCCTCATCAAGACCCCGAAGTTATCTCACGACTACGTGATGTAGATCTGTTGGTCCACGAGTGCTACTTCAACGATGAAAGTCGCGACATGGCGATCATGACGGGACACAGTTGGTTATCAGGGGTGACCGAATTTGTTCAGCGAACTCAACCGCGTCGAACGTTGCTGATACACGTCAATCCGTTGGTGCTGGAATCTGCAGACGAAGTCAAGCTGACTCGGCAGCATCGCGACCTGGGAATCGAACTGGCTCAAGACGATACCATCTACGAGTACTAAGGCATTGCTCCTGAAGCCGTAATATGGCTAGTGGTCACAAGCTTCCAGCTTGTGAAGGAATGACTA
>DAIRSD010000415.1:0-4525 GCA_036804625.1 Aureliella sp.
GACACAGGTTTTCATCCCCCTGCCTACTGGCATTTCGACCAAAATAGCCTTTTGGGACGTTCGGTCGTAAACCGCTGATGCGAATGGACTTGCGACCGCGTGACTCACTTGGGGTGAGTCACGGTGTTTAGAGCCTTTTGGTCGATTTGAGCCTTTCAAGGCCAAAAATAGGTGAGGGGTGAGTCACGCGACGAAGGTTGTGCAGGAAGTCCAACACTCGCAAAAGCCCCGATTTTATTGGGTAGAAATGCAAAGACCCGCTGGGGTGAGCCAGCGGGCCAGTTTGCTTGGAGCCAGGTTGTCAACTTGGCTTCAGTGGAGGCGGGGGGAATCGAACCCCCGTCCCGTGATATTTCCATGAGAACTTCTACGTGTGTAGTCGACGGTTTGGTTCTTACCTGCCGCAGCGCCTATCGACGAAGCTCGACCGCAGGCCAGCCAGGAGCTTTTTTAATCCTCTACGTGCCAGGCGCGGTAGAGAACGATCCGGAATTGCGACTGGCAGTCGGACGTCTCCGGCGGACCTCCTCAACCAGGGTAGCCTAAACTAGGCTGCCATTGCTAGATTTGCATCTGCAACTAAATTTTTAGTCAGCTTTTAACGTGGCCAACTGACTAACCACGACACGCCACCCTCACTTCTTGCTACCCGGTCGAATCCAATCGCCCCCAAGGTTCTCTTTGGGTGGTTGGTCACCATTCCAGTTCGTAACTGCCATACGGCTACTTGTCAGCTTCACTGGACTATCATGTCGCAACGGCAACACTCGCTATTTTCGGTCGAACGCTCAACTAAACAAGGGCCAATGTGTCGTTTTTTGCGAATTATGCGCTCATAGGGCTAGCGCTGAACAGTAAGCCTGGGGGCGGGGCGGCTGGAACAACCAGGTTGGATTTCGCTAACCAAAGCAGACATCTGACCTCAGCCACCCAGCCAACGATTCAACAATATGGCAACCTTGCCACCTGGACTCTCCGAATTAGCCCGGATACTGCATGGTTCCTGAGAATCCATGATGTGGCGAACGTAGCTAAGCTGCATACCACATTCTGGCGAACGTAGCTACGCTGCCAAGTAAGTTCCGACCTAGACTTCAGTTCCACTTCCTTTGGCCACCAGAGGATGCAACAATCCAGGGGTTCGAGAAGAGCATTTACTGACGCATATTTTCTCGGTCTATCACATGATGGCAAAGTACGGATTTTTTACGCTCACTTTCCTAGTGATTGCCAATATGATTGGTGCGGGAGTGTTTACGACTTCCGGCTTTGCACTGGCTGACCTTGGGTCCCCTCGCTTGGTCATCTTGGCTTGGATCGTAGGCGGTGTCATCGCGGTTTCGGGAGCGGTAAGTTATGGGATGCTGAGCCGATTAATGCCTGAGTCCGGAGGCGAGTATCTGTTTTTGTCCCAAGCTGCTCATCCGTTGCTGGGTTTTATTGCAGGTTGGGTTTCCATTCTAGCAGGTTTCTCGGGTGCGATTGCTTTGGCGGCCGTTGCGCTAGAAAGCTACGTGCGTCCCGGCGCGGCGCGACCCGAATGGTTGCCTGCCAATTGTTTGGCTGCCGTCGCAGTGGTTCTGGCCGGTTGGCTACATGGTCTTCAGCCTCGACTGGGTGCGATCACTCAGAATCTGGCCGTCATAGTCAAGCTGATTCTATTTGCTGCTATCCTGATTTTTGCAGGGTTTCAAATGGCTGGTGATTCAACAACGTTATATGTTGAGGGTTTTTCAGGCAATCAAGCACTGTCCCCGCCCGTTAGCTTGATTCTAGCGTTTGCGTCCAGCTTGGTTTGGATCTCGTTGAGCTACTCGGGGTTCAACGCGGCGGTCTACTTGGCGGGTGAGGTTCGTGATGCCGAGCGGATCGTTCCACGAGCATTGGTCACGGGTACGGTTGGTGTGGCAATCATCTATATCCTACTGAATGCCGTGTTCGTCTTGGGGCCGTCGGTAGCCCAAGTGGTTGGCAGGCCAGATATCGCAGCCGTGGCCGCCAGGGAGCTGGGCGGTTGGTGGTTCGAGGAGATGGTACGATGGACGATCGTCTTGTGTCTTACAACGTCGGTGTTAAGCATGATGATGGCCGCGCCGCGCGTTTATGCTCGAATGGCCCAAGACGGTCTGCTGCCAGGAAGCTTAAAACTGCGCGGACATTCGCCCGCATTAGCTACGACTGTGCAGGTGTTCATCGCAATCGTCCTGCTGGTCTTGTCGAATTTGCAAGGGCTACTTTCTTATCTTGGCCTAACGCTTTCTCTTTCGGCTGCTCTTTCGGTCGCATGTTTGCTACTTCCATCCATGCAAAGACAATGGCGGCTGAAGGTTGGCCCCACGACATTCATCTACTACCTGGTGCCGCTCCTGTACATCTTGTCCACGCTGATTTGTGCTGCGATGCTTGCGTATCGTAGCCCGGAGCAGATTCTAGGTTCGGTGGTGACTTTTTCGATCGGGGCCGTAGTCTATCTGCTATCCGGCAGGAGCGGGTTGCGGAGGAAGCCAGTGGCGTAGAGTGTTTGCCCTCCACAGGCTACTGATCTTCCTGCAAAGCTGGTAGAGAGGTGGTGCTGCCGGTGCGTCGAGCGGGTTTGGCTACGATTTTTAGTAGCGGCACAGTTGTTGGGCCACCGTGAAAAGTGCGACCAGTTTCAAGATAGTGATCGAACACAAACGCACCATGCTTGGCGTTGCCTACACGCAGGCATCGCAGTATGGCTGGATGCCCGCATTCGGGGCAGACCACTCGCATCCCGCAGGCTTCCAGCAATTGATGCAGCATTTTGGCGAACTCTTGATTTTCGGCTAACGATCCGAACGACCAGCCCTGAAACTGAGCTAGTCTTGCTTCGATCGTGCGTTTTATTTGCAACTGCACTGCGTGCAATTCGGCCGTCAACGACTGAAGTTCGCGACTGGCCTGAGCAAGCTGAGGTTGAGGCAATTGCATGCGACGCCGCAGTCCACCATAGACTCTTTCGGCAACCAATTGCAAGCTGCGCAGGTAAAGTTGCTTTTGAGCTGCGGTAAGCTCAGGTTCCAGCAGCGGCAACACGACTTCAAGCAGTGCCATCGGTTCTTTCAAGTGAATGATCGGAGCGAACAGGAGTCTATGGTCGGTGGGATTATTAGACACATTTTCTGCCAAGTTGCTTTCGTTGGCTGCAGGAGCGGGTTCAACCAGCATTGCGTGTTTATGTTGCCAAGCAAACTGGACCAATCGCTCGTGTTTTTGTTGCTGAGCGACCGTGGCTAGCAGTTTGTCCATTCGGTAGCGTACGCCAAAAACAGCACCTTGAGATTTCAGCCAGGCAACGGCAGCCGGGGCGTTATACAGTTCACACAGCAGCGGCAACAACTGCTCGATGAAGCCCTGTAGAGGCAACTCGCCGTCCACCAGGCCAGCCAGTTGCTCGACTCGCTTGGTAATTTGACCGCCGCCGGGCAATTGTAGCAGGACCTCTTCCAATAACTGACTCACGTGTCCACTCCAGCGAACGATCATGCGGATTAAATCGAAGGCACTGGCACCAGATTGCCGATAAATCTGCTCCGCTACCCGCTTTCCTCTCTTCCAAAAACCGACTCTACTGTTTATACTCTTTGTTATAACCGGGAACAAGCCCCGGCTGTAACGATTTTTTGCTTACTTGCGACTTATCTAAGTTCGATTCGTTCTATTAGTATAACCATCAGCTCTTCAAGCAGGTTTCACCATGTCGTCCGTTCCCTCACCAGAATCGGTAGAAGAAACCAAACAACAGATCCGTGGATTGATTAACGAGATCGCCGAGTTGTCGCGGGGAGATTCTCTTGCTCAAGAATACTATCCTGCGGTACTTAAGCGCATCGTCGATGCGCTGGCTGCGGTGGGGGGTGCCATTTGGCTATTGGATGACCAAGGCCAATTGCGTTTGAGCTACCACATCAATGTCAATAACAGCCTGATCGAAGCGGATAGCGAAGACGCCATGAAGCACGGCAGGTTGCTTGGTCGGTTGTTATCGCGCGGAAAGAGCGAACTGGTACCGCCCAATTCGATGCTAGGCGATAGCCAACAGGAAGGCAATCCTTCCCAGTACCTGCTGGTTGTTTCACCACTGTCCAGCGGCAAGAGCATGGACGGGTTGGTGGAAGTCTTTCAGCGACCTGATTCAGCTCCCAATATCCAGCGCGGATATCAGCGATTCTTGGATCAAATGGCTGGCCTGATCGGTGAATGGCTGAAAAGTCATCATCTACAGAAGATCGCCGATCGACAGCAGATGTGGCAACAGGCGGACCACTTCGCGCGAATGGTGCATGACAACTTGGACAGCCGTGACACAGCCTACACGATCGCCAACGAAGGTCGTCAACTGATTGGCTGTGATCGCGTGAGCGTGGCCATCAAATATGGCCGCAAATGCAAGGTTCAGGCGATCAGCGGGCAAGACTCAATCGAAAATCGATCGAACATCGTTGCGGCTCTTAACCGTTTGGCCACTCGCGTGGTGTCGGCAGGTGAGTCGCTTTGGTACGAA
>DAIRSD010000416.1:0-4473 GCA_036804625.1 Aureliella sp.
CGTCGACCGCCAACCAACAGGTGGCGGTGCGGCGGTCAGGTGTGTCGATCCAATAGGCCTGGTCTTGGTGCCCGGCGACCACTGCGTCGTTGCGGAACGGCTGCTTGGCAAGAACTTGGTCGAAGTCGATCTAATTCGGCAGGGCGAACATGTGGCTATCGCTCCCGTTGAAAAGCTACCTCCAGAGCGGCGCGGCCCCTATGTGGTGAGCGTTTACCGTCATGATGATCCGGAAACGATCAAAGCGTACCCGATCTCGTTGCGTGAGCGACTGCCGAACGTTCCGATCCCTCTTCGCCCGACCGATCGCGATGTGGTCTTACAATTGCAACCACTGATCGACGACTGCTATCGCGACGCTCGTTGCAATCGCATGGATTATGGACAACCACTCATTCCACCGCTGTCTAGTGAAGATGCCACCTGGGCCCAATCGCTCGTTCAGCAGTGGCTGATTACCATCGGTTAATCAATCGAAATGCCTTGACTTGAGCGATTGTGCTTCCTAGACTTCTGTCATGAGCCCATTTCGATTTACCACGAAATACACGAAGTCAGTTGCGGGACTGCTGTGCTGTTTGGTTATCAGCATCCAAACACTGCCAATTTGCGGCTGTTTGCTTGGCGTCTGTCCTAAAACAGCCCTGGGTAGCTGGTCGGTACCTGATGATGTCTCTTCTGCCTGTCACTGCAAATGCCGGTGCGACTCCAAGCAACCATTGGATGGTAAATGCTGCGGTGCTGTTGATGTAGATGGTTCTCATTCTGGGCATCTGGCAAGCTTTGCCCCACACAACCCGGAGCAACCATGCTGTCCCTGTGAATGCCGAATTCGACGGGCTTTTTGGGCTTTGAACTCGGAAGTAGTCCAGCGAAATGCGCCTGCGGAATTACCCTACGATGCTTGCCCTTGGGCTATCACATCGAGCGATTTTTCTTGCCAGTTTTCCAAGCCGACGCCACTTCGGCTAGCTCTGACCGCATGCCAGCGGCTGGCTTGGCTTGGTTGTTGGCTAAAATGATTTCTTCGTTAGATGGTTGTGCTTCTTAAGTCGCTAATTCTGTTTTGGCGACAATTTCTATAACCATTCATCGGAGAAAATTAAGATGAATACGAAGAAACTATGCCTAGCTCTAGGCGCTCTGTTTTTCTTGTTGGTTCTGGGCATGTCCGTTACTGGTAACGCTCAGTCCTCCGGTGTGTCCAAGCCAAGCCAAACAAATTTTTGTTCATGCGAGGATTGTGACTGCACCGGTAATTGCCAGTGCTGTTGTGACTGCCAGTCGGTCGAATGCTGTGCAGAGTGTCCACTATGCGATAGCTGCGACACATGCCTTTGCTGCTCGCAGTGCGTCTGTGGCAGTTAAGCACCTGTACTCAGTATTTTGCTACTGAGAAAACGTAGTTCTGCAAGGCAAGTTCGCGGGCCAGGGATCTCCAGTGATTCCTGGCCCCTTTTTCGGAATTGTTCCTGCTACGCAGTTTGGTCTGATGCGAAGGCCTGATAGAGTGTAAACGCTTCGTTCATCAGCGATTTTAGGGATTCTGGTGCGATCAACTTGCCAGGTCTATAGAAAAGAAACCCGTTGGTTGTGGCCTCGATGGTGGGCAAGTCGATCGCCAACAATTTCTGGCGACGTGAACGATCAAAAAAGTGGCTCACCACGTTGCGATCTGGGCCTGATAGGGCAATGCGACGTGAGAACTCAGGATCATCGTCGAAATCGATGTCCCGCGTGAATAATTGATCGCCCAACCGATTGAGCCACGTCTCGGGAGCGACATAAAAAGTAGGCAGGTTCAAACTGCTGCTATAAACCCATGCTACCGACTGCCGATGTGTCGACCGATTCTTGCCGGAACCAGTGGTGTATTGATGGTCAAACAGGATTAAGCTCAATTGATCCGTGGCCGCCACGATTACGTTGCTTGAGCGTCGGTTAGAGCCATTATTCAGCAAAGGCAGTGCATGTCGCACGCCATCCAGTTCTGGCGGCAACACCTCTTGGTATGTTAAGCCTAACTCTTTGGCCTGATCGATCCACTGCTGACGACGTCTTTGGTCGGCCACACTCTTGCGCCAAGCCACGAGTACAGTACCGCCCAGGATTACCGCCATTGCAATCCATGGTACATACTCGAAAAAATTCTCCATGCGATGGCTCCTCTGCTTGGAAGCTTACTGTGCGGTCGCCATGGCCTCTAATTGTACGACGGACCGGCCCTGTTCCTTCTCCAGGTATTCACGTCCCGACTTGACGTTCAAATGGTCCCAAGGCAGTTTGTCCATCAAATCGTAAGGCTGATGAAGCTGACTATCCACGTCGATCTGGCTATCAGCGAAGGCTTGCCACCAACGATCGGCATCCAGCATTTCATGCCAACCATCCATTCGAGCGCCGCGTTGCCAGGCCAGGTGTATGGCTTGGCCGGTTCGGCGATCGCCACGACTGAGCATACCTTCTAACAGACTGGTTTCAATCGAATGACACTTGATATTGACGGCTCGATTCCGTCGAGTTTTCCAAAGATGACTGTGAGCCCACTGAAAATACTCACGTCGTTGCATGCCATTCCACTGATAAGGAGTATGTGCTTTGGGCACAAAATTAGAGACGCTGGCGGTCACTTTCGGATAGCGACCTTTAACCTCCTTGCCAATATTAGCGATGGTTTCTGCCATGTCTACGATACCTTCCAGATCCACAGGGCGCTCGCCAGGCAGACCGCACAGAAAGTACAGCTTCACCGATTCATAGTTATTCTTAAAAGCGGTACGACAGCCTTCAAACAGATCATCGTTCTTAATCTTCTTGCGGATCTGCTCGCGCATATCGTCTCGAGCTACTTCAGGTGCCAGCGTCAATCCGGCACGCCGTCCGTTGCCAACTAAATCAGCGATGGTGCGCAGTTGTTCGTTCACGCGCAGGCTTGGAACTGAGATATTGACTCCTAATGGGTTAAACACCTCTTTCAATCGCAAAACCAATTGCTCAAAATGCGGATAGTCGCTTGTCGACAGGGACAGAATGCTGATTTCGTTGAAGCCCGTATTGCGATAACTTTCTAGGGCCGCCTGAATGATCGTTTCGACGCTGCGCGTTCGTAGCGGCCGTTTGATGACCGTGCTTTGACAGAATCGACAAAGATGGGGACAGCCTCGCATGATCTCGATGGCGATGCGATCGTGAACGCATTCGACATAGGGCACGATGGGAGCAGTCGGCAAAGGGATCGATTCCAAATCGCGTATGACGCTGGGAGAAATCGTGGCGGAAATATCCGAGCGAAGTCGTTCGAAACCTGTGAACCTTCCTCCATTATATTGCGGCTGATAAAACCGAGGCACATAGCAATAGGGCAAACGGCGAGCCAGCTCCGCAAGCGCTTCTTCACGTTGCTGCCGACCAGCCTGTCCCTGCAGCCAACCCTTGCCTTCTCGCGCAGCATTTCGTAGTTCCAACCACAGATCACATATCTCTGGTAGTGCTGGCTCTCCGTCGCCCGTCACAAAACAGTCCACAAAGTCGGCCAGCGGCTCTGGATTTTGAGCACATGGTCCGCCAGCTAAAATCAGCGGATCGGCCATTGTGCGATTCTGGGCATGTACGGCGATTCCACCCAGATCCAACATGGTCAAGACGTTGGGAGATGAAATTTCGTATTGCAGCGAGAAACCAACCACATCAAACTCGCTTAATGGTGTGAAGGTCTCTAGCGAATAGAGCGGCAGTTGGTGTTTGCGCAGTTGCTCTTCCATGTCCGGCCAGGGTGTAAAGCAACGTTCGGCAGCCCAGTCGGATCGAGCGTTCATCAGCGAGTATAAAACCTGCAATCCATGATGGCTCATACCAATCGTATAGGCATCGGGGAAACACAAACACACTTTGCCGGCCACTTGATGATGGTCTTTGACTATGATATTGCGTTCACCACCCACGTACTGCCCCGGCATGCGCACCTTGTGCCACACACGGCTCTGCAGAGTTTCTTTCAAGGACTGATTGATCATATTATCACTATTTTCTGAAAGGCTCGGGTTGCGTACAGCAATCTTTTTGAAACTAACAACCGTTTGATTAATCCAATTCTACCAGCGGCGGTCAATCCGCCATGGAATTCTTAGCTACTGTTTTGAACCGAGACAAATAACATCCGCAATTGGTGAAGTGCTTCCTTCAACATTTGTTGCTCCTGATCGGTCAAATGCCCTGACGTCTTGGTTTCAAGCATCGCCAACAGATCGATATTGTGGCGTGCATAGTCCATGTTTCTCGGCAAAGGCTGATCCGATTCGTCGGGCAACAGTCCCAGGGCTGCCAGAGCCTGAGTAGCTAGGCTGCTGACAAGAACTTCGAAGGTGGCCGGCGGCAACGGCTGAGACGCTGTTTTGGGCTGATCTACTTTCTCGGACGAAGGAACATAGCAAGGATCGGCTGAAAGATCCGATGCGTCAGCCTGCGACTGCTTGC
>DAIRSD010000417.1:0-4473 GCA_036804625.1 Aureliella sp.
GGATCGGTTCATGAATTATTTCTTTGGATTCTGGGAGGCCAGACAATACTCGCGTGTTCTCCAAGAGCTAAAAGACTTTGAGCGAAGTGCCGATGTGATGCGATCGGTATTTGTCGAACTACTAAAACCGGATTCGCAAACACTAAAGGTCTTCATTGACAATGACGAGCTTGGGTTGCTTCGATTCATGGCGGTTCGCGAGCGTTTGTCTCGAGGCATAGCGCTGATCGAAGCGCAGGATTACTCAGCGGCACGACATGAACTAGAGATTGCGGCACGGTTGCATCCACTGGATATCGAAGTCGTGGTAGCGTGTTATCCCAAGCTGATTCAGGCTGGGCAAACCGAGTGGGCCAAACAGCTTTTCTCCCATTTCCAGTTGGCGATGCAGTCCCATCTAGACCAGTGGCCCGACGACGCGATGAGTGCCAATAATTTGGCATGGATGTATTGCCAATGCGACTTAAATTTGGAACAGGCGTTGTCTCTGTCGCAACACGCAGTCAAGCTGGCTCCCAGTTCGGCGGTGTATCTGGACACGCTGGCGGAAACACAGTTCCGCTTGGGGCTAGCCGATCAGGCAATCCAATCCATGCGAGGATGCGTGCGATTGAGTCCCCGCGAGCTACACTATCGAAAAAACCTTGTGCGCTACAGCGGGCTCGTTGAAGGCAGATAGGTTTATCGCGACAATTCTCGCTGATTGCACGTAATTACGGTGTGCGGACCGAGCGAAGATTCAGCGTTAACTCATCGCCGCCGCGACCGCTTTCCAATGTTTCGTCAGTGCTTTCGGGGTCCACTTGACGACAGCAGTCGCTCAGCCGACCAATCAATTCATCCAAGCGATCTTCCCAATCAGCCTGCGTGCTTTCGAGCGGTGGAATACTAGCCATTTCATCTAACAGCAAAATCAGGCGCAGAAGGTGGCGAAAGAGAATGCCTTCATGTTTCTGCAAACCTTTAGCCAAAATGTATTTGTTGAAGTTACCTCCAAACTCAAGCACTTCAGCAGCCACGTGAACCGGGGTGATATTAAAATCATGGACATTTGGAAAGTCGTAGTGGAACAATCGCTCTAACTTCTCACCGATTGAAATGATGAACACCGGCGGCTGGCCAAAGACGCCGCTGCCGTGCCCGCGATGGGACTGCTCTTCGTCTGGGTCGCGACCAATCAGTTCCTCCTGCGTAGCCAACCCTAATTCCAAGAGCAAGCCATCGACGCGGGTTACCGCAAAAGGGACTGGCGGCAAAATATCCGGCTTGGGAACTCGAACGTGACGCGCCACCGTTCCTGGCAGATCTAGCGTGCTCTCCAGGACAAGCAACCGCTCGGTATCATCGGCAATGGCTAGGTGACCTGCCAGGAATTTGCCTAACAGTGGATTGATACTGCGCATGCGCACCAGCAGCTCAAGATCGGGACCGGGAATAGCAAGTTCTGGTTGATACTCCTTCAACTCGTAACCTTGCTGCGAACCGGTGTCGCTGTGTTGTGGGTCGGACACGGCGGACGGCGGATCGCCCTTTGGCAATAGATTGCCCAGGCCAGCGGCTTCCAGTAGACCACCGCGAGGCTGAGACGGAACCTGATTGGCATTCTCTTTGGTTTGCTGTACTGAGGTAGCAGGACTCTTGCGTCTTGGCGACGGCTCCAGTTGGACGTAGCCGGCCTTCCAGAGTGTTACCAACATTTGATTGAGCTGTTCCTGGGACTTGGCAATCTGGTGCCCGTCTAGCAGTCGCCGACCAATGAGATCTCGTAATGTCTGTACTTTTGGCGACTGCAACAGAAGGTAAGCCATCAGCCGCCAAGGCAAATGACCTCGACTTGTCAGATTAGCCGCTGCACCCGTGCGAAGTTTCTCGAATTGAGCTTGGGTCCAATATGTTTCGCCGTCGCGGCGGCGCGGCATTTTCTTCTTCAGTTCTTTCTTAGCTCGTATCAACCCAGGATCTTTGGTGTCTTCCGGTATTTGGTCATATTTTTGCCGCCAACGCAGCAGTTTGACATCATCCTCGTGTGCCAGTGCATAGACGAAGCCCTCGCGGTCGTATTGCGGACGACCTGCGCGACCAAAAATCTGTTGTGCGGCTGCGGTTTCTACCAGTCGCCGTTTTTCCTTCGGCCCTTTTAAGATGGATGGCAGCACCACGCTGCGGGCCGGTAGATTGATGCCCGCCGACAAGGTTTCGGTGCAGACCGTAACGCTAAGTAATTTTTTCTGAAACAACATTTCGACAACTCGGCGATACTTGGGCAATATACCGGCATGGTGTATCCCGACTCCGCGCAGCAGGAGCTGTTTCAACTTAGGGCCAGCACCTTCAGACCAGTCGAATTGTTCAAGCGTCGAAGCTATCTCCGGTTGCTTCGATTTGTCCAGCACTCGCTTTCCCTTGAGCAGTTCGCCTACCTGCCAACACTCGTCGCGGTTGAAACAGAAGATTAGCGCAGGAGTTCGTCGTTCCAATTCGCTACCTTCGGCCATCTTTTCGATCCATTCGTCTAACAAGTGATCATCTACCCAATTGAAGCTTAGCGGAACCTTGCGTTCTTGGCTTTCGACCAGTTGCAATTTTCTTCCGGTACAGCGCTGAAGCCAACTGGTAAATTCGTAGCTGTTACCCACTGTGGCGCTCAGCAGCAAAGTGCGGACATGAGCCGGCAGCATGCCAAGCGTCAACTCCCATACGATGCCGCGTTCAGGATCGTTGAAACTATGGAATTCATCCATCACGACCGCCTGAACATCATCAAACTGAAATACGTCAGGTTGCAATAATCGATTCAACAGGATTTCAGCGACAACAACTAAGACTCGAGCTTGCGGATTGACTCGACGATTGCCCGTTACCAAACCTACATCAGTGTCCTTAAAACCCCATCGCTCGGCAGCGGTGGCAATCTCCTGCAATTTTTGGTCGGTCAGTGCGATGAGAGGTGTCGTATAGTAGGCCCGCTTGCCGGTGCGCAATGCTTCATAGATAGCCGCCTCAGCGATCAACGTCTTGCCCGTTCCCGTGGGAGCACAAACCAAGACGCCTTCCGCTGAAGTGAAATAGGCCAGCAGAGCCTCCTCCTGAACCGGGTAAGGAGTGTAGGGCAGTAGGTCGAAATACTCTGCCGCAATCGTGTCTCTAGGAATGCTTGGTTGAGAATCCATTAGTAGGTGCTGGATGTGCGACTGAAGGGAACCAAAATGCGTTGTTTTCCGAGGACCGACCACTTATTCTAACAAATACACGCCTTCGCGATCGCCAGGCTTGACGCGGCAAAAAATCTAGAGGTAATCGGGTCGCAGCACCTCCCTAGACAAGCGATTATGGTGTGTCAGTTCAGAATTTTGGCCTTGACCACTGGCCCCATTCCTTGAGTGTCGCAGGGTCCTTACTGGACGTGGGCGTTGCCGAGCAGCCTGCGAGAGCTACCTGAAACGCGATAGCTAGCAAGATAAGCATCCTTTTCAAACGAAGACTCCTATGCTGCAAGGTCGAAAGTAGACAACCGCCTTCGTAACCGATCTAACAGTTTGACAGCAAGAGTAATTTGATCTTGCGGCTGAGTCCTTTCAAATGCAAGACTGCCGCTTCTGTCTGTTCGGCCTTGGACAGGCTCGTCAATGTAAGGAATCCTGATCGGCAAGGAAGCCGTTGGGAATAGTACTGGCTGCTTGGACCTGAGATTGTATCGAGAAAGGATTCTCATGCTTCGTCTTCTCTTCTGTGCGTTGATTGTAAGTTTCTCAAGTGTGCAACTAGCGATCGGTCAGGTAGTAGCTGAATCTACGCAGATTCCCGATCCGTTACCGGACTGCACTGTACTTTATTGCAAGTCTCGACAGTGACAGCCCTGACGACAATTTTAGCCGTGGCTTGCGCAACTACACCAAAAGGGTTGGGACATTCGTCAGGTGGAGGCCCCGGAACAAATCGAGTTGGCTCGCAGTTACGAAATCAAAAATTTGCCCACCTTGGTATTGCTAAGCAGCGGTCGCGAAGTGGATCGCATCGTAGGCGTCATGAGCGCACACCAGTTGCATCAGCGACTTGCCCGGCTGGCGGCTCGCAAACGATCGGCTTCCGGCCATCACACCGAGCCGATGGTCGCGGTGGCTTCCAGCGCGAATCCTCAGCCCAATTCGCAGGCTGCTCCAAATCCTCCCCAAACAATGGTGGTTCGAGGTCAATCTCCGTTAGCGCTTGCATCAGGCTTTCCCCTGTTGGCAAGTGGCGGTCTTACCCAACGGCCGCATTCAAGAGACATACCGCCTGACTCTACAATTACCAAAAACGATATAGGCGGCCATTCAGTTCAGGGGAACGAACCGGCGTTGACGAGCAATGACCTGCAAGCAGCCGTGACCCGCGCAACCAATGCTACGGTACGCATCAAGACTCAGCAGGACAACACATCAGGCCATGGCACGGGCACGAGCGTTGCGGTACACGGCCCTGAAGCCTTGGTAC
>DAIRSD010000418.1:0-4468 GCA_036804625.1 Aureliella sp.
TGATCTGATATTTCAGGAAGTTCATGGCTCTAAAACACAACTGTTCGGCCTCTTTGGTCAAAACAGGAAGATCGCCCAGACCGTGAGAATACAAGTAGGGCTGATCACCGGCCGATGCTCCCTTGCTATGGATCTGAGACAGCAATTCAGCGGTTTCACGAGGAAGCCTGGACTGAGCGTCTTGAAACTCTTGATTATCGATATACTGGACCGCCGCCTGCGCGGCTTCCAAATCTGCTCCAACTGAGACCTGCCTTGGACGGACCGACTGTCGAACTTTGGTAACCATGCTTTGCTCCTTAACCCCTTGTGAAACATTCAAAACACCCGAAACGTTCAAATCATTCACTTAGGTTATAGGCATTGTCGGCATTAAGTCAAGCGAAAAATCGTTCAAAACGTCCAAGTTAATTTCATTCGCAGATAAAACCCCTCCTAAGGACTAGTTCAGAAGGGCTTTCAGGTGCAGTACAATAGAGTCATCCCGACGAGGCTGTGATTATTTAACGCTAGTTTTTGCTCGATCCTTCCCACTTTTCTTCCCATTTCTCGCATCTATACAAATCCATGCATGAATTACTGAGCCCGAAACAGGTCGCACAAGCGTTGCAAGTCAGCGAATCGTCGGTCAAGCGTTGGTGTGATAAGGGGTCGATCCAAACTACCTACACCGATGGAGGGCATCGCCGTATTCGCTTGGTAGATTTAGCTGGCTTCGTGCGAACCAACAGTTTGACGATTCGCGACTATTCACCGATGGGCCTGATGCACAAGTCCGCTGAAAGCGGTGATTTGCAGGCCGATGCAATCGCGATGACAGAATCATTGCTGTCTGGTAACGAATTGCGATGTTACCAGATAGTCATTGAACTGTTTTTAGCGAAGCGGAAGATCAGTCAAATTTGTGACGATGTGTTAGCTCAGGCTTTTCACAAAATCGGAGACCGTTGGGCATGCGGCGAAGCGGAGATTTACCAGGAGCGTCGAGGCTGTCGGATCGCTCAGCGCGTGTTGGCTCGGTTGCATGCAGCAATGCCTGATCCGCGTCCAGATGCACCTCTTGCGCTGGGGTGTTCGACAACAGGTGACCACTATTCGCTCGGTTCCACCATGGCCGAACTGGTCCTTCGTGATAGTGGCTGGCGAGCAACCGCATTGGGTGAAGGGCTGCCACTGGCAAGTTTAGGGGCGGCCATTAAAGATCACTGTCCCAAAGTTGTTTGGATCAGTTGCGGACATATCGAAAACTTTGCTGAATTCCGTAAAGACTACCATCTTTTGTACCAAGAGCACTCTGCGGAAGTTTCATTTGTCTTGGGGGGAAGAGCGCTCACCGCCGAATTACTTGCGCACATCCAATTCAACGCTCACTGCAAGACCATGAGCGAACTCGATTTATTCGCAACGATGCTAGCAGATAAACTTCGTCAGAATTCAGACTGCGAACTTCCCTTTCTGTCCCCAACCAGCGACAACTAACCTCAGTCTTGTGCTAGCGTAACAAACCGCCCAGTCGCCAAATATAAATTATCTTAACTGTTCGGAATAACCCGAATATTTTAACACCAGCAGCCGAAAATAAACATTGACGGCGAATATCAGATTCGTTATTCCCAATGACGGCATAGTCGGTGAAATGCGCTGTGCTTAGGGCAGTATTACATCGGACGCTGAAAAACATCCGCAGAATGGTCAAGCAGGTAACACTGAAGTTGCCTTGCTTCGCGAAAAAGGAGAGTCGCGTTGAGTCACGAACTTAGGAATCAGAATCGATGCTCGAAGAAAGTACACTGGCCAATCAGTGGGCTTCGTCGGAGATGGTTGATACCTACTCTGCTAGGTCCAATCCTTTCTACCGGTCAGCTTGCCACGTGCGTATTTTCACAAACGACTTCAGCGACTCGAAACATTTCTGACGATACGGTGATCGTCGACAGTCAGTTTGTACTTGGATGGCTAAATCAAGCTCAGTCGCTTGCTGAAGCGCAGCAAATGGATGGTTCGGCTAGCGCGTTTGCCGAAGCCCTACGCGGTCGAAAGCAGCTTGGGTCGGCAGACCCAAGCGTGGAAAAACGAGTCAACGAGGTGGCCACTCTGTTGGCTTCCAAGAAGGTTACTCCAGCTCAGGTCAATCAAGCCGCCAAGTTGTTGGGCAAGCCCCGAGCGTTGCCTCTGACCGCGCCTTCTCCGGTAATGCCAACACCGGCTGAAGTTGTCGTTGCCAGTGGTGTTGGTCAGTCGTCAATGTCAACGCCAGTTGTGCAAGGAGTCTTTCAACCTAGTCAGGATGCAACTCAACTGCGTCCAGCCAGCACCGTAGTAGACGTTGCTCCATTAAATCAAACTCCCGGAGCCAGCGGTGACGATCTGTATCAGCGCGGTATTGAATTGCTGAGCAAAGGGGATCGCCAAGCTGCGCTAACCGTGTTTAAGCAAGCCTGGCAGCATCAAGGAGAATTAGATCCCGCAATTCGCAATGCGCTGAAAGACAAGCTGACTAGTTTGCAAGCTGCCCAGGGTGGACCAGAGTCGATTCCTGCAGTTGCAGCCACACCAGAGCAACAGGCAGAACTGGCAGAGCGTCAACGTTGGATGAGCGAAGTGACCGGGGAAATCTCTGACGCCAAGACATTCCGAGAATCAGAACCTCTGTTGGTCGCTGAGCGACTGCAGATCTTGCGAACTCGAGTCTCCCAAGCCGATCTGAACGGCGATGTCCGTCAGCGCATGCTGACACTGGTCGATCGCGCCATCACTGAACATCAAATCTACATGACACAAAATCGAGCGGCCATCGATCAAAACACAAAGAACCGTCAGATCAAGGATGAAATTAGTTTGGAGCAAGAACAAAAGGTCAAAGTAGACCAGCAAATTGCTTCGCTTGTTGAAACCTACAACGATTTGATGGACAAGCAAGAATTCATGCAGGCTGAAACGGTTGCCAAGCAGGTAGGAGCGCTGGACCCCGATTCAACCATCGCCAGTTTATTGATCGCGGGTGCTCGAAACGCGCGGCGCATCGGTGAATATGAAGCGATTCGCACTGCCAAAGAAGATGGTTTTGTCGATGCCATGTTGGATGTGGACCGTTCGGCTCGCCCTATGTCTGACGAGAACAGTGTACAGTTTCCAGAGGGCTGGACGGACAAAAAAGAGCGTCGCTTGGCAAGCCAAGAACGCGAGTCTCAGCGTGGAATGTCCTCGGCAGAGGCGGCCATCTGGGAAAAAATGAAACAAATGGTTCAGGTGAACTTCAAAGAGCAGCCTCTGTCTGAAGTTGCTAGAACTCTGGCGGACATGACAGGCATTATGATCGTCTTGGATGATGTTGGCATGTCGTTGGAAGGCGTACGGCCAGATACTTTGATCACATTGGACCTGCCTTCACCCATTCAATTGCGCAGCGCTCTGTCTCTGATATTGAACTCGCGAGGTCTCGATTTCCAAGTGGTCAATGAAGTTCTTCGAGTCACAAGCGCCAGAAATACCGCTCAGGCCAATCGTCAAGTGGTCTACAATGTTAAAGATCTTGTGATCCCTATTCCAAACTTCATCACGGACTACAACAGCGGTATGGCTGGCGCGTTGCGTCAAGCTTACGAGACAATCAACAATAGTTTGGCGGCACGTACACAGCCCCGATACGGTATGCATAGCGACTTGCCCATGTCCGAAGGTTCGATCAACCCTGACTCGACTGTGCTTGGCCAGTTTGGTGGTGGCAATGTCCAGGTGCCTCCGGGTCTGGGCGGATTGCCTCCGGGAATTGGTGGCGGTGGCTTCGGCATGATGCCTGGAACGGGATTTGGTGGTGGCCCGGTGTCCGGTGGACCACCGATCATCGGCTCCGGCATGGGATCGCCTCAGGCCATCGGCGGTGGTATGGCCATGGCTGATTTTGGTAGCCTGATGACTTTGGTGCAGCAAACAATCGAGCCCGATTCTTGGCAAGCCAATGGCGGCACCAGCACCATGCTGCCCTATCAAGCCAACTTGAGCTTGATCGTCAGCGCACCTCAGACGACTCACGAGAAAATTGCTGACCTGCTTGAGTCACTACGTCGCTTGCAAGACTTACAAGTAACGATTGAGGTTAAGTTCATTACACTAACAGATAACTTCTTCGAGCGATTGGGGGTCGATTTTGACTTGCAGGTAGAAGATGGAAATCGAAGGCGTCCTACTGATGAAAATAACAAGAATAAAGTTGCCTTTGGTATTTCGGCTGGAAAGAAGTCGGGGACAGCTATTCCGTTCACATCAGACTTAGATGTTGTCTTCGACCAAAACAATTTTGCGAGTGCCGTACCTGCCTTCGGTGGATTTGGTGGAGTGGACAGCGCGGGCATGAATCTTGGCTTTGCTATCCTTAGTGAACTGGAAATGTTCTTCTTCATGACTGCGGATCAAGGCGATCAACGTAACAATGTCTTGCAAGACACTCGTGTACCCATGTTTGATGGTC
>DAIRSD010000419.1:0-4466 GCA_036804625.1 Aureliella sp.
ACCCTACCTCTCAGGACACATACTATGCTTCTCCGCAATCTTGGATGAGTTGGCCCCTTAACGAAAAACCCTGCAAACCTTAAAGATTTGCAGGGTATTTCCGAGTGCCCAGGACTGGATTTGAACCAGCAAGGGGTTGCCCCCACAACGACCTCAACGTTGCGCGTCTGCCAATTTCGCCACCTGGGCTTTCCATTTTTTGAATTCAGGCAAAAACCTTTACCGCTGACCAACATTTCGCGACGTCATGTGCCATAATAGCCACGCACATAACTGTGAATATAACTCTGAAAATTACCCTGCCTGCAGCATTGTCTTTTTATATGTCGGGATTAGTTTTCGTCAAGGCCGTTCAGGCTGGCCCGCAGCCGCTACCCAACTGGCCAAATCAGCAAGGCTTGATCCCGAGTAAGGCCGAAATTTCTCCTGTTGCCCAGTAGCCTCGTCATGCAGCAACATTACATAGTCTCCAAGCTTTGCTGCCGCCAATGAATCTACTAAGTTGCTAGAATCGTTATCGCTCATCTGCATCAATAGCCTGACCTCAAGCTCCCGCAATGCGGTACGCGATAACCAGCGATTAACTGTCGAAAAACTATCTGCCCAAATCACGCAGTGGATACGATAGCTGGGTCCATCCCGCAGCAGTTCTTCCAGTCTCTTGTCGGCCGTTGCTTCGGTTTGTCCAAAACTAAACTCCTCCTCGCGGCGCAACTCGCGTAGCCGCCCCAGTTGAATCAAATGAAACAATACAGGCGTGAATTGACTATCCTGAACAGCCATTCTCTGTTGCAGCAGTTCATGAATTTGGTTGACCGCCTGTACGGCGCTGCGAGCGTCGAAGCTATACGTCTGGCAGGGCAAACTCTGCCAACGACCGGGCAGTGCCAATGCATTGGCATCCGTGGGCTTGGCACCTTGTACGCTGAACACGGCCGCCTGCTGGCCGGCAGCCACCGCAGCTCGCACGAAACTGTGTGTCACAAGATCGATCACCGAACCGGCCAAAGCATCTTCACCACCAACGACTAGCACGTTTCTTCCAGCCTGTTGGGTTAGCGGGAACACGACGGCCGGGCTGATGGCTACGCTGTCTCCCACAGCACACCAAATCGCCTGAGGATTGACGTTTTGTACGGCCGTGCTGATCGCCATCTGCGCTTGAACCGCTTGCCATGTTGCCGGTCGGTTTCCATCGAATACCACGCTACGGCCCAAACGATTGGTGGTCACATCATGATTTTGGTAGCCCTTGGGCAAATCTGCGAACCACTGTAGCTGAGACGCCTTGTCCAACCATCCAATTTGCATGGGCTGATTCCCTTCGATTCGGCCTCCCATATCATTGTAGACGGCTTGACCTGGGTGCTTTAGTCGAGCAGCCGCAGGATTATCGTCGGCAAAAATGATTTGAGCATCTGCCTCGTCACATTGCAGCGCGACCCGCACAGCCATCTGTCCTAGAGTTGTTCGCTGAAGTGTATAGGCTCCGGCCAGCGTCTGACTGCTAAGCACAGCGTGTACTCCAAACGATCGACCTTGGCGCACGATGCGGTCCAAAATCAAACTGGCCCCCTGACTTAACTTGTCATCTTCGACAAACAGCTCCTGGAATTCATCAATCACCAACAGCACTCGTGGCATTTTCTGTTCTGGACGCGCCGCATTCCAACTGGCGATATCTTGCACGCCAGCAGTGCGGAAAAACTCCCCGCGCCGTTGCAAACAGCCATCCAGATATTCCAAAGCGCTTAATCCAAATTCGCGATGACTTTCAATACCGATGATATCTGCGTGCGGAATTTTTGAATCGGAGTAAACCTGGAACTCGACACCTTTCTTAAAGTCCAACAATACTAACCGTAAATAGTCCGGCGAATACTTCAGCAGAGCGCTAGTGATCATTGCGTGCAACAAACTGGATTTTCCAGAGCCTGTCTTTCCGGCGATGATCGCATGTTGCGCGGTGCCCACCCCAAGTTTCATGGCGTGCATTCGCCCCACACCGCTTTGCCCGATCGGAATCTCCAAACACTTGGAGCTATCGGCCAACCAGCGCTGCGATTTTTCCACTGTGGCAATATTGGCCAAAGGCACCTCGACGCGCTGAGCAGCCAGAGCACGACGCCCAACACTATCGATGATCTGATCTGCCAGTGCATCCGTTGGACAAACTTCAGGCTGGAACGCTAAAGATTCCCATCGTTCAGAAGAAGAACTGAATTGCCCGTCCGCCTGAACCGTCACGTGTACACCGCTTCGCTTGAGCGACCCAATGCGAGTATCCTTGTCTACGTCCATTGGATCAACGACCAGCACCGGTATGATTCCACATCGCGAACCGGAGTCCAGTAAGCTTTGCAAGTTTTTCCACGACAATTCGTCCAGCCCCTGTGGAAAGCTGGACCAAACTAGAATGCGATACGGCTCGGCCAATGCTCCGGCATGACGGTTGTAGTCCGCAATGTCGCGATACTGATTTCTGAGCGACTGCTGGATAAAATCTTCAGCCGACGAAGAGAGATTCTGGAGTTGTCGCGCGATATGACTAGGCTGTGTCCACACGCGATGCGAAACAAGCTGTGGATCAAAGTCGCTTAAGTGCATCAACCATCCGAAATCACGCCCTAGTCCTGGTGGATCGATGACGCATAACTGAACTCGCCCTGGCGGTAACGCGGTTAGGAATCGCAGCAAGAATGATCGCAAAAACCGTTGGACATCGTTCTGCCCCGGTCTTCCATGAACTACCAAATAATGATCATTCAAGAGTGAAAAAAGCAGGGGCATATCCAAACTGCCCAGCAAGTGCTGCTTCAAGTCGCCCACTACCGTACCCAGATTTACGGTTCCCAAAGGCAATTCCGCACGATCCGATGAACCCGAATGCGACAGCCCCGTTTGGACCAGTTGATCCCAGTCAGGAAAGCTATCGGCACACCACTGCTGATGCTGTCGGATAAATCGACTCACCTTTTGAGTACTATTTTGCAACCGAACGGTCCCGCTTCGCTCCAGCAAAGCAATCTGTTGCCGAATCGCGTCTTGTCGGTTCTGTGCTGCAGAAGCGGTTTGCCGGCGATGCTCTTCTCTTGCCAGCGATTCCTGTTCGACTCGTTGTCGAAATCGGAAATCTATTTCGCTCAGGCCTGTAGCTAGCGCCTGAACCGCACTGCGTTTTTCATTTTCCGCTGTAACATGACACTGGGCGACTTCCTTTTCTAGTTGTTGCTTGAGTTGGCTGAGCTGCGAATCTAAACCACTCTTGATCTCCGCAAAGCGACTATCTCGCTTGGCTGCCAAGCGTTTCAGCTCTGCATCATTTTCGGCCACAGCCAGTTCCTCACCACGATCGTGGTAGGTCAGCGCCAAATGCAATTGACCGAGCAGCTTGGGATATTCCGCCGACACCGCACGTTTGAGCCACGGTCGCACACCAAAAAAACTTAGCAATACGACCACTAGCGTTGTCGCCGCTGCTACTGGCAATGCAAACAGTGGCCCGAGCTTGGTTAGCCCAATCAGACCAGCTAGAGTGCCGACAAAGACTAGAGCACAAATACCCCACCACGCAAAGGATGAAAAAAACTTTGTCAGCGGGAGATTCTCCAGCCTTCGAACATGTTGCCCAGCTAGTCGCAAGGACGATTCAGCCAATTGCAGCGCCGCTCGCGACTCCCCTGGTGCCTCGACGGTCATCTGCTGTCGTTGGCCAGGCGCGGAAAGGCTATGTGCCGCCAGCGCCTTACTTGCCGCCTGCTCCAGTGCCATTGCGGCTCGCTTGACCTGTGCCAACTGATGCCGAAACTGATCCAATTTCTGGCCGGCTTTTTCAATGGACGCCAGCATGCGCTTTTCCAATTCTGCAACTTTTGTCTTGGCATCAGCCTGACACTGTTCAGCTTCTTTTTTAGCTTTGGCAATCAACTGACCTTCACGAACCTGAGCTTGGAAAGCGGCCTGGTAGCCACGGCCCTCCTGAGAATCCCAACAACTTAGTCGACTTTCGTCCCACTGCGTGATCGTCTGGTCGGATTGTTCCTGGCTGGTCCTGTCGATTTCTTTGAGTTGCTGTTGACACTCCACTTCCACCAGATGCAACTCTTCCTGCCAGCGCTGAACCTCGGCAGCCAAATTCTGAGCCGCGCTGCTGAAACGACGCTGTAACCCGATCAGCAGGCTCTCCATCCTGCGCCTTCCAATGGGGCGAGGCAACAAGTCCGTTGTTGTGTCTGACATAGTTCTACTGAGTAACCTGACCAATCCGCTACGAAGTCCCATTGATGATTCTTGGCCCACCGCGTTATTCTACTATCTGCCGTCTGACTATTTAATATCTGGATCCTGAAGTTGTCTGGCAATCCCTTCGAACTGCTCGATGGCAACGGACAGCTCGGAGATCAGCAAATTGATCTGAGGCACAGCCGGAGCCAAATGATGTTGCACAAAGCCGCGTCCAACCTGAT
>DAIRSD010000420.1:0-4454 GCA_036804625.1 Aureliella sp.
AAAATGCTCAGCCTGAGGGCTCAACTACCGATTCTGGCGCGGATACCTCAGCGAGCAGTCCTGCCAGTTCACCCGAAAAGTAGGTCTAACCAAAAAGAAGCTTCGGGCTAACATCGATTCTTTTCTGCCATGATCAGCTTGATTCGATCGAGTGTCGAACACAGGCCGCTTAGCCAATTGTTCAAAGGTAACCAACTCAGGTGAGCGGCCCAATTACACTGTTCGAGCATCAAGTCACTGAAGCGGAACATGGTGAGAGAATAGACGCAGTCCTTGCATTGCTGCTGAACGCTTACAGCCGTGTCTTCCTGAGGAAAGTCGTCCAGGATGGGGGCGCGCGAGTTGAAGGGATCGTCGTAAAGCCCAGTTTTCGCGTCCGGGGAGGGCAGGAAATAGTTGTTCATTTGCCCCCACCCCCTGATGATGGCCCGCGTCCTGAAGCCATCGACCTGAAGATCTTGTACTAAGATGAGGCATTCCTGGCGATCGATAAGCCAGCCGCCATGGTTGTGCATCCAGCCAAGGGGAATTGGAGTGGCACGTTGGCTAGTGCGCTAGCCTACCATTTCAAGCAATTAAGCGACATTGGCGGACCAACTCGACCAGGGATTATTCATCGCTTGGACAGGGATACCAGTGGAGTGATCCTGGTCGCAAAGACAAACGCTGTCCATTTGAATTTGAGCGAACAGTTTGAACAGCGAACGATCAACAAAGAGTATTTTGCCATCGTCGTTGGGCAATTGGAATTGGATCGGGACATCATCAGGCAGCCCATCGGACCTCATCCCTACAAGCGCGATAAAATGGCGATACGGCGAGCCCATCCAGATAGTCGCGAGGCCGAAACCATCTACGAAGTGATCGATCGCTATCGAGGTTTTTGCACTGTTCGAGTCCACCCGAAAACAGGTAGGACTCACCAGATTCGCGTGCATCTGGACTACTTGAGATCCCCGGTGCTTTGTGACCGCTTGTATGCCGGTCATTCCCAGATCACGCGCGGCGAGTTGCGACGACGCCTGGCCGACGGCTTGCCTCCCATGCCCAATGATGCGGAGATCCTGTTGCAGCGGCAAGCTTTACACGCCCGACGCATCGAGCTGACTCATCCGCTCTCCCAGCAGCGTATCACGATAGAAAGCCCCATGCCCGAAGACCTTCAGCTTGTCTGTGAGGCCCTTGAGCTGCGAGCTTAGGCGAGCGGCAGATGAAATGTCTGCCTAAAATACAAGCCCGACGCGGCAGCGAGTGAGTCAGTTGATTGATTCGACACGCACTCTCTCGCACCACGGGCTTTTGTTGTTTCAATCGCAGAACGCCTCACGACTAAATAAACAAAAATGGGGCAGCCCTTAGGATGCCCCAACGTTTTGGACGATTATCAGCTTAGTGCTTACTTCGTTTCGCCTGTTACTGCTTCGGCTGCTGCATTGGCAGCACCTTCAACAGCACCAGCGGCTGCGTTGGCTGCGTCACCGGCAGCTTGGGCTGCAGTGTTGGCAGCATCACCAGCAGCTTGCGCGGCGGTGTTGGCGGCATCGCCAGCAGCCTGAGCGGCGCTATCAGCAGCGGTCTTAGCAGCATCCTCAGCGGCTCCGCATCCCACTACGGCGACACACAATGCAGACACACACAACAGACCAGCAAATTTTCGTAACATCTCAACGTTACCCCCTAGAAGAATGGTTCTTGAAAAAACTGCACAGACACATTGTCCGGCAGCAGCTAGTGTTTTACAGACACCGGGCGAGAAGTAGATCGCCGCTGATGTCCGATTATTCCCGAATCAGACAAAAAATTCCAGAAATAGACCAGCCTCCCCCTGTCGGGAGGGGTGGTCGCGTGGTTGGCCGCATCCGGGCTGGCGAAAACCGCTAGGGCGATCAGTCCATACAATCCCAAGTCGGATTGATAGTCCTGAATATCATAAGTTAGGTTGTTTCTAAAACATTGAAATCAAACGGGGCCGAGAATTTAAAGTAAATCAAGACCTACTTGAGCACCTGAGTGCTGGGTCCCTGAGCCGATGCGGGCACCACTGTTCGAGCCATCTGGATCGATCCTTCTAAGAAATTTTCGACGTGAGCCGCTTTGAGCAGCGAGTCCATCTTTTTCTGCATGGCCACTTGCAGCTTCTTGTCGTACAGTTCTCGCTGGATCTCCGGTTTGACGGCCTCAAAATCCTGAACAATAGGAGTTGTTTCGCTTTGCTTATACAAAATGCAGTACTGTTCGTTACTCAGAGCGATCACGCCCGAATGGCTACCGGCTGCCAAAGCAAAAGCTTCCCGTTCTAGAGTGGGCATGCCTGCGTGCCGACGAATTGCCTGGATCTTTCCAAAATTGCTCCGCGATACCGGCTCGACCGAGTATTTAGCTGCCAGTTCGCCAAAGTTCTGTTCAGTGGGAGCTTGACGGACTTGCCGGAACACCTCTTCCGCGGTCCGCTGGTTGGATAAGACAATGGCCAGCACTTCAGCCCGAGGCCCAAAATTGGACTCAAATCCCTTTTTCAAATCTTCGTCGCTAACTTGCACTTCCGACTTGGCCAGCATCTTCAGTGCGGCGCTTGGCCAAATTGCGTCTTGAATGTAGATGTGATAAGGCACTTTCTCGTCCTCTAGCACCGTCTTTACCCAAGCATCAGTATTGGGCGAACCATCGGAATTGAAGTAGCCCATGCCTGCGGCCGCAGCGGCAAGTTCAGCTTGAATCTCGCCTTCACCCAACGTCAGTTTGGCGGACTTGAGCGATTCAGTCAGCAGTAATCGGTTGATTTCGCCGCGCAGTACTTGACGTCCGTGTCGCTGGATACATTCGGTTGCCAGTTGGTCTCTGGAAATGGGCTGATTGTTCAGGAAGCCAGCGACACCCGGATGCTGCTTCTCCAGTTCGGCATTGCCGATCACGGCCACGACTTGACTGGTCTGTTGCAGACTGGCAAACAGCTCTTCGGCGGCTTTGCCAAGCCGTTGATCTCGCAAATGATCCACGATCCGCTGCTGAATCGCAGGCAAAAATTGTGGATCGGGAGGCGTGGCAGGCAGATGCCTGACGCATTGCAAAATCACATGCAACTGGCCAACTTGAAATACGGGAGAGATCTCGTTTTCTTTCAACTGAAAGGCCATGCGTTCCAGCATGTCGTCGCCGCTGTATTGCCTGATGGGCGGCAGCAAGCCTTCCACGCTGGCGCTCGGGGCATCCTCGGAGTGTTCTTTAGCCAAGCGACGGAACAGTTCTGGTTTCTCGGTAGCTTGTCGATGCAAGTCTTGAGCTTTTTCAGCCTGTGAAACGGCGATCATCCGCACAGAAACTTTCGGGCCATATTCGCTGTGAATGATCCGGTCGACCTCCTGTTGACTGACCGCGATTTTGTCGGCTGCCAAAGCACGCAGCGCCAGCATCGGCCAGACGATTTCACTTGCGTATTGCTCGGGCGTCACGTCTCGTTCTTGATCGATGGACTGCAGAAACAATTTGGTGGTCAAGACAAACTTACTGGCCACGCGATCGATCTCGGCGTTGACATCGGCCTGAGTGATCTTGATACCCTTGGCTTCGCAGGCCTGGACAATCAAATACTTATTCAGAAGGTTGTCCAGGACGATCGTTCCGAATCTTTCGATACAGGCATCAGCAATCTTTTCGCGAGTGATCGTGTGTCCGTTGACCACCGCCACCACTTTCGGTGCCTTGTCAGATGCATTGGGCTGGCCGCCAGCCGACTGATTGACAACTGTCTGATTCGAAGCGGGTTGAACAGGCTGTTTAGTTGTGGGGCGTTGCTGAGACCAGCCCCAGGTTGAAGCGAGGCATGTTAGGAAGATGGCAAAAAAACATGACTTATTGGACATTGCAGGGTCCCTCCTGAACCACATTTGGACGTCAAAGCGTTAGACTCACGTGTATAGCCAATCCATGGCTGTGCCAGCAATGGCATTTTTCGTGCTAGCTATAATCACCAAGGCCCATGATGAGCATCCAATTGAAAACCTCGATTTTCCAATACCAGTTTTTGATCGCTGCGGTCTTTTTCTGCCGCATGGGCTCGGTGCAGGAGGCGGCAGTCTCCAGTCCAGCGGTTTTTCGAATTCAAACGATTGAGCTGGATGGCAACCGCAGTGCCGCTCAGGGCTTGGACATCGATGGCGACGGGGACAACGATCTGGTTTGGTTGAAAGACTTGCCAATCGAAAAGCGGTTGGCAGCTGCTGATTCATGGCCGGGCAAGCCTGATATTCGTCTGAATTCCACAAACCACCTTGCCCTGAGCTATTTCGTCGATGAAACGGGCCACAGGCGTCCTATTCGGTCTGTGGATGACCATAGTATCCGACGCCAACACGCTCTACAGCAATTGCAGGAGGTGATGGGAACACTGCCAGTTGATTCGTCGCGAATTCCACTGGATGTCCAGGGCAACAGCGTCCAATCAGGCGATGGCTATT
>DAIRSD010000421.1:0-4441 GCA_036804625.1 Aureliella sp.
TCGGCTCAAATACCCGAAATCCCTGCAATCGTAAGTCTGGGTGGAATTGAATTGCCGAGTCGTCAGCCTGATATTGAAGGCGATTGGTTTCTGCTGTGGAATCTTCCAGAACGACCACAAGCTCCTGACGGTCAAAGGGGAAATTGTCAAAAAAGAATTTGCGGCTAAACCTACCTTGCACGGGAACCACTTGGTACAACTCGCCGCTGCTCAGTTCAACCGGCTGATCGTAGAGTGCGCGACTGACATGTCCCCACAATTCGTTAGGATTGACCATCTCCACACTCTCGTGAGGACTTAACTGCCTGTCTTGCCAGCGAAACCAAATGTAGATATCCACCGCATAACTATGCTCTCTTAGATCAATCGCTTGGATATCATTGATGTAGGCCCCCACAGTAACCTTTGATGGTTCGTCCGCATGGGCAACTACGAGAGAACTGCTGGTCAGCAACAACCAAAACAAAACCAGCAGATTACGCATGCCATCAATCATCAGAGGAATTCTTTACATCAGTTCGACAATGAACTGGATTATTTCAACGTCTTGTCGAACCAGTCAGCGGTCACAGTCACCTCTTCTGCAATCGTTGGCCAAGGATGCCCGCCGCCCGCCTTAATGATCAATTCGGCCGAGCCGCCAGCAGCTCGAATGGCACTGACTAGCTTTTCTGACTGGGAGACATGAACCACCGGATCAGCATCACCGTGAATGGTTAGAAAAGGAATTTTTGGTTTTTCGACTCGATGAAGCGGCGAGACTTCGCGAGCCAATTTTGTTAGCTCGTCCATCGACATGTCTTTGATCTGCATCGTCTCCCCCTCACCGCGTCCTGTCAACATGTAACCTAATATTGCGCGGTTGGCTTTGTCACCTGGCTTCCATTCTAGAAAATCGGTGGGAGGAAAGAATACGGCGACAGCAGCCACATGAGTATCAAACCTTCGCTCTAATTCGTTTTTGGCTCCGGAATCAATTTCGGCTGGAGTCAACGCTGCTAACGTGGCCAAATGCCCGCCGGCTGAGGCGCCAGTTAATCCTAATTTGGCATGATCAAATCCATATTGTTCGGCTACATTCTTAACGTAACGAATGCCGAGCTTTACGTTTTGATCCATCTCTTGGAACGTATACTTGGTACGCGATCCAGGTCGAATGGCAAAAACACAGTAACCACGCCCGCACAAGATGTCATACACCTGCGCTTTTTCGTGATCACGAATCTTTCCCCGATCCGAGTACCACGCTCCACAGGCCACATCCACACTCGCTCGACCGTTGGCCTTTCCGGTCGGCGTAAATACGTCCATAAGCAAGCCAGTGCCATGCACTTCGCCATAGACCACATCCTTCACCTGAGTAAATGGCTTGCCGGGCTGCTCCTCTGCAAGCACACATGGACACCAGCTCAGCAGCCCAACCAACACAGCCATAAGTTCAATTTTTCGCATGGTATCCACCTTGATTGAAAAAACAGTTATCAAACTAGCCCACTTGGCACAACGCTTGAATCAATATCATAATCCGGCACTGCGCCGCATCAACCAGGATTTACCTCAATAGCAGCAGACTTACTGGGCGACAACCGAACTGACCTTGAGAAACCCAGACATAGCCACAATGATGATTCCAATCAAGCAAACCAGTTGGGACCATCGCGCCGCGTTGTCTCGCATGCCCGCAAATTTGCTGCTGCGACCAACCAGCACCGACGCAAGAAAGAATAATCCGAGCGCCAATAGGATCTTGGTACCTATCAAGGCGTGATACAAACCGTCGCCCTTATGATTGGGCATAGCTTTGAAATAGTTGTAGAATCCAGTCAACAAAAACATTGCGATTCCGCCATGAACAATTTTTTTCCAACGCTGCCTTGTTTCAGTGACCAACGTGGCACGCGCTTCGGAATTTAATTTCTGAAGGGCAGGCACTAGCACCCAAGTTACATATAGAGTCCCACCCAGGAGAACAATCGCCGTAGTAACATGGAGCACTCGGGAAACAATATCAATCCAAAACATTCGAAAACTTCCTAAATGGTGTGACTTTACCTAATTCTCTGAAAATGGAGGAGGGAATTTTTCTACAAAACCTTTATCCGTTGCCAGGTCGCCGTTGGATTCACTTTCCATTTTGATTTTCTGTTCCAAGCATCGCGTCAGAATCCGGCACCGAATGTCGACGTTGTTCTCAGACAATAACTGGAATTTAATTGCCGTCGGCAAATCCATGGAGTAGGCAATCGTATCGGTTAGTCTACCCAGTGGAATCTGCTTGGCAACCAATTGCTGGAAACCTTCTCGGGTCGACGCGCTATCTTGAATAAACTGCAGAAACAACTCCTGCAATCTTCGGATCATGCCAGGACGATGCCCAGCGTCCTCAGTCGGATACTGGTCTTCTAGCAATTCCACTTCCGCAATTCGATAGGGCTTTCCACTGTCCAATTCCCGTACAATTCTCGCTCGCTTCATCCCGATCAGCAGAATGTTATGTGTCCCTCGTTCGCAATCCGAATGAGCAACGACCTTGCCTATGCAGACTGTGCCAGCCATCGGTGGCTTTTGATCGTACTGGCCTTCCCAGTCGGGTTCCAGAGTCGCCATAGCAATCAGGCCGTCGGATGCAAGGGCATCGGTCAGCATAGCACAATAGCGAGGTTCAAAAATGTGCAATGGTTGAGCAATACTTGGAAACAGGACCAAATTGGGCAGCGGAAAAAGCTTCACCACTCCTTCAAAAGCCTCAGGCCATGTCGCAGAAGAGAGCATAGACTTCGTCACTTTCTAGCGAATGTATCGTCAACCGCCCAGGTTTCGACGCCAAGCCCAGTTTTCGTCTAGTCGTCCAGTGAGTCACCGGTGGCATACTCACGCAGAACTTCCAAATCAACGAACTCCAAGGCGCTGATATGAGTCGCACGCAGATTGCCCAGCGGTGCCATCCCAGCTTCGTAAGCCTCTTTCCAACGCGTAACGCACCAGCCCCAGCGCTCTCCTTCAACCAAGCCAGGAAAATCATAATGCGGCATCGGAGTTGATAAGTCATTGCCACGTGATTTGGAAAAGGCCAAGAACTCATCGGTCATTTCGGCACAGACCAAGTGCAGCCCAGCGTCGTCGCGCCCCGTGTTGCAACAGCCATCACGGTAAAATCCAGTCATGGGCTGCGTACTGCAAGATTCCAGATCGCCACCCATCACATTTTTCGCAGGCATAACAAATTCTCTTGGGTCTATCGTCAGGTTAAGATCGAACTGATCACTTCCCCGTGAACGTCAGTTAATCGGTAATGACGTCCTTGATACTTAAAGGTCAGCTTTTCATGATCAATTCCCAGCAAGTGCAGTATCGTAGCGTTCAAATCGTGGATGTGTACCGGATTCTCTGCAATATTGTAACTATAGTCGTCCGTGGTCCCATAGGATATCCCTGGTTGAACACCACCTCCTGCCATCCACATCGTGAAACAGCGTGGGTGGTGATCGCGACCGTAGTCACTAGCGGTCAATTTTCCTTGACTATAAGCTGTACGACCAAATTCTCCACCCCACACAATCAAGGTATCATCCAACAATCCGCGCTGATTCAGGTCTTGGACACGGGCAGCCGAAGCCTGATCCACTTGTTTGCACTCATTGCGGATAGCTCCAGGCAAACCGCCATGATGATCCCAGTCTTTGTGAAATAACTGCACGCAGCGAACATCCCTTTCGATCAGTCTTCTAGCCAATAAACAATTTGCCGCAAAGGTCCCAGGTTTTGCGGCGTCCTGGCCGTAAAGCTCAAAAGTACTCTCCGGTTCATCACTTAGGTCAGCTACTTCTGGAATGGAAGCCTGCATTCGGAAAGCCATTTCGCTTTGAGCTATCCGCTGCTCAATCAGTGGATCCAGTCGCTCCTGCAACTCCAACTGATGCAGTTCATTGATGCGATCCAACATATCGCGGCGAGATTCGCGTGATACCCCTGGCGGGTTGTCCAAGTAAAGTACAGGATTACCACCCGCACGCAGTTGCACTCCCTGATGATTCGCTGGCAAGAACCCGCTGCCCCACAATCGCGAGTAAAGCGGTTGCCCACCTTTGTTCTTGGTCACAAGCACGCAAAAGGCAGGTAGATTTTGATTCGTGCTGCCCAGTCCATAGTCCAGCCAAGCCCCCAGCGATGGACGACCAGCGATCTGAGATCCCGTTTGAATCAAGGTGACTGCGGGGTCATGATTAATCGCCTCGGTGTACAACGATTTGACAAAACACAGATGATCGACCACTCCGGCAGTATACGGCAACAATTCACTGACCCAAGCTCCACAATGGCCGTTCTGAGCAAATTTGAAAACCGATCCTGTCAGTGGCAATGAATCTTGATTGCCGGTCATCGCCTGCAGTCGTTGCCCCATACGCACCGATTCCGGCAATTCGACTCCGTTGTCTTGATT
>DAIRSD010000422.1:0-4431 GCA_036804625.1 Aureliella sp.
GTCGACAGTCTGCCACGGATACTCCGGATGCTCCAGTTGGCTGACTGAAACAAAAGCAGCACCCAAAAATCCGCCCCAAAGCAGCAGTTGTCCAACCACAGTCATAGCCGTCATCGATTTTTCACCTACAAAGAAACAATCTTCCAAATAGCGGTGCCGACACCTACCAGCGCCTCACCAACAATCAAGCCTGCAGCGACTGGAACTCCCACTTCATGCCCCCACGCTTTGCCTAGCCATCGATCGCTGATCACTCGCAGTATATTTCCTAACGTGTAGGTCAGTACGACTCCAAATGGCATGTAGAACCCCAAGCCAATCAAGACACCTATTCCGCCAAGCCCGCTGACCGCAAGCAGCAAACCCAGCCCAGCTCCAGCCGCATACCGGTAGGTGGGCGCATCACCACTGACGATCGACTGGATCGTTGTGGCTAAAGCCGTTGCCTGAGGAGCCGGTAAAGACTCAGAACCTAATCCTCCATCTTTGCTGGTAGTGTGCAAAAGCAGCATCAACCAAATGACCAAGATGGGTCCAAGCCACGTACCTAGAAACTGAGCGATCTGTTGACGACGAGGAATAGCGCCAACCAAGTAACCACTCTTTAGGTCCAGCATCATGTCCGAGGCCTGGGCTACTGCCAAACATACCGCTGTGCCAATCAGAAGCGCCACCCGTATGTTGGTAACTTGATCGCCCTGATTTTGTACTACAAAAATCAACAAAGTCACAGCAATTAATGTCATACCAGACAAAGGCGACCAATTGGTCCGCCCAACACACTCGGCCACGATCACCCCGGCCACCCAAATCCAGCCCACACCTAACAGCGACATTAGAGCCGCGCGAGCCAACGAGATTTGCCCGGCACCGACATACCAGGCCACGCCCAAAATCAAAACACTGGAAACGGCGATCATGACAGCCAGTAGCCAGATCGGCATTTCGTCCTGCTGTGCCACCCGGCCGCTGCTTCGCTGTGAGGCCTGCCGCAGGGCACTGACGGCACTAATCATCATCGGAAGTATACCCAACATGCCTCCGACTGCTGCGCCGATCAACATACCGATACCGGTGGGCCGATAGAGCCCAATTCGAATCGCATCAGGACTTGCTGTCAGCGTAGCCACTGCGTCACCCGCCCAACCGCTCAGCAATGGCGATAACAAGAAGTAACAGATAAAACCTCCGGCTCCAAACCAAAAACCACCCTTGCCAGACAGAAAGCCAACCCCCACCGTCATGATGGAGACGTAGAAGGTGATGTTTAGCATCGAAGGCAAACCCAACTGCTGACCTGCTGTCCAATCGGTGTGCTCGCTGCCGGTCCATATCAGCACCATCAACTGACAAATTATGGCCGTGGCAATTCCGGCCAACAGCAAGCTCGCCTTACGTACCCCGGCCCCTGGGCTTCGCAAAATCGTCGCAACAGCAATGCCACCTGGATAGGGTAGCCGATCAAAATCGATCAATTGCTTTCGCAGCGGAATCACAAAGCCAAGTCCGATCACACAGCCAGCCATCGCGGCCAGCCCGTACATCCAAACATTGATATTAGCTAGTTCGGCTAGAGATTCCTGTTTCGCCAAGATCAACAGTGCGGGGACACTGAACATGATTCCGGCCGAAGCACCATTGACTGCTGAGGCAATCGTCTGATTGATATTATTCTCGACGATGCTCGTGCGCCGCAGTACTCCACGAAGAATTCCCCACCCCAAGATGGCAGCCAGTTCGGAACCTTCGATCGAAAAACCCAGCACCAGCGAGGCGTAGGCGACCGATATCGTTAGAACCGATCCGATGGCCCAACCCACAATAATGGCTAGCCATGTAAACTCCGGATAGGAACCGTGGATCGGCTGAATCTTGCTGCCGGTCTTCATCGTTTATCTCGCTTCAAAAATCGATCGATGGCTTGCAGAGTCTTTGGACTGGCATGGTGCTCCATGCCCTCGCTATCGATCGACGCCGTCTCGGGATCAACACCGATGGCCACCAGTAAGTTATAAACGATCTCATGCCGCTGCTGGGATGCTTGAGCCAACCGCATGCCCGCTTGAGTCAGTTCCAATGGTCCGTAAGGCTCGGTCAATACCAGCCCATCCCGTACCAGTCGCCCAACGGTACGATTGACAGTTACCTGGCTGACGGAGAAACGCCTAGCCAAATCGACCGCGCGACAACGACCGCTGCTGAGAACTATTTCATGAATCGCTTCGACATAGTCTTCAGCCATCTCGATCTGATGATCCGAGCGTACTTTGCGGTGGGCTCTGGGAGGACCCGAAACCTTCGTCGACACTGTCCGTTTTTCGCCTCGATTTTTTATACTTCCCACGTACTCTCTCGTTTGAATTCTAGTGGACTACTAAGCCTTGCGGTATTGCTACATGGTTGTCCGATTATTGACTACGACGATACAAACGTCCAGACTGGCCCCCGAGCATGTTTATCTGAGGTTGACAAAATGTTAGCCATGGCTAATATTATTCGTAACCGTTCGCGCAAGTAGGTAGGGTGGAACAAGCGTGGCCTATGACAATTGATGTTCAGCTTGCCAGTTGGTTGGTTTGAGCCAAGCATATTTCCACAAAAATCCCTTGGCCCCGCGCCGGCCCTCCACGGGTCACAAAAGACCTTCATTAGCCGCACCGATTTGTATTGCCAGAAAGGTAGCTAGATGCAGACTCAATACTACAACCTTCCTATTCGAAGTTCGGTCAAATTGGCCTTCACGTTGGTCGAACTTCTAGTGGTAATAGCTATTATTGGCATTTTAGTTGGACTGCTACTACCGGCAGTGCAGGCAGCCCGCGAGGCAGCGCGACGCACTCAGAATCAAAACAACCTGAAGCAGATAGGATTGGCGATTCACAATTACGAATCGGCCTTAAAATCAATCCCCTCAGGTTATTTATCCAACAGGCTCTCACCTGCTGCCGACTCGACAACTCTCGATGCACCTCCAGGCTGGGCTTGGGGAGCTTTGTTGTTGCCCTACTTGGAGCAGACGGGCCTAGCCTCACAAATCAACTATAACTTACCAGCTTGGGATAATAGCCAGCGATCACTCGTGCTGGCTCGCTTGCCCGTATTCCTCAATCCTGGTGCGCCCAATTTTGAAGGCGACACCATCGCGCGCGACCAATCGGGCAACGAACTGGCTCGCTTCGGTCGGTCGCATTACGTTGCCAATGTGGGCAATGACGAACCCTGGGGATATCAACCGCCTTTGGACGATTGGAGCAAACATGCCAGCGGCCCCTTTTTTCGCAATTCTCGCGTCCGATTTGGAAGTGTTTCCGACGGGCTAAGCAATACGGTTTTTATTGGCGAGCATAGTACGGTAAGCGACAAAACTTGGGCGGCTGTCATGCCAGGTTCAGTCTGTTGTACCAATGATCCCAATCGATATCCGTTCACCGAATGCGATGCAGCAGCAACTTACGTGCTTGTACACAGCGGTCCATCTCCAGCAGAACCCGGTGTCATACACCCTCCGTCGTTTCCAACTTGCCACGTCTGTCAAATGTATTCCCCTTGGGGCTCCGGGGGTGGCTATGTGCTGTTGGGCGATGGCAGCGTGCGAAACATTCCCACCAGTATCAACCTGGATACGTGGGCTGCTTTGAACACAATTGCTGGCGGCGAGGTGATAAGCAATGAATGGTAGTCTACGCAATTTGGTCAGGCCGATTTTCGGTGCTTACGGTCTATGCGTCATTTTGCTTCTTTCAGGCTGTCATCAGCAACCTGAAGTCAATAGCCGTGAAGCTATGGATCTGATCAAACAGGTCTACACCGCATGTAACACCAAAAACGCTCAGCGACTTTCGGACAGCCAGAAACAATTCAACCAATTGTTGGAAGAGAAACTTTTGTCGCCAGCAGAAGAATCGGCATTTCGCAAGATTTTTCAATTAGCCCAGGATGACCAGTGGGAAGCGGCTCAGGATCAAGCCCTCAGTTTTGCTCAGGCTCAGGTGCGATGATTTTTCGTAAATGTTTAAACAATTGGTAGGGTGGGAAAGGCGTGGCCAATGTAAATCGTTGCCTAACTTGGCAGTATGTTGGCAGCAGGAGTGGATGGATCCCATACAGCGAAATGCTACAGACCAGGTCAACCTTGGAAACGTTACCGTCAGCAGTTGGGTACAACGTTCTTTTGACCATATCAATTCCTGTATTTTCATGACTTCATTAAATTCGATTTCAACCGAACGCTTGCTATTGAATGCTCCGACGCGAGGAGATGCAAAGAAAGTATTCGAGATCTACGAGAAGCGGCTGCGTCCGATTGCGGCTATATTCAGTTGGGAGGAGCGCCGAGTGGCCTGGAGGAAGATTTGCGATGAAGCTGATGTATTGCCTGCTACCAGCGAGCCTATCGAATATCATCAAGAGGCGACCGAGGGTACGCTCCAC
>DAIRSD010000423.1:0-4421 GCA_036804625.1 Aureliella sp.
GTTTTGTAGAACTTTCAGCACATTGCCAGCCAAGGTTATTTCCTGCACCGGATAGGTCAGCTCACCATTTTCGATCCAAAACCCGCTAGCACCCTGCGAAATGTCGCCGGTCACACCGTTTACGCCAGATCCAAACAGTTCAGTCAGATACAGTCCGTTTTTGACTGACTTGATCAAATCCTGACGGTCAACGGTTCCGTTCTGCATAAACAGGTTGCTCTCCGAAACCCCCGGCGGCGACGAGTAGCCGCGACCGGCGTTACCGGTAACCTGAGATCCAAGACGGCGCGCCGAGTAAGAGTCGCAAATGTAGGATTGCAAGACGCCTTCTTGGACTACAGTCACGCGCGAAGACCGCACCCCCTCGCCGTCAAACGGTCGGGAGGCCAATCCGTCTTCCAGTGTAGCGTCATCAATGATCGTGATTTCAGGCGCTGCGATGGACTGTCCTAGCTTGTCGACCAAGTACGACGCTCGCCGGTAGACACTGTCCCCCGAAGCAGCTCCGAACAGCATGCCCACAAAACTGCTTGAAATGTCAGGATCTAGGACCACGGGTACAGATTGCGATTTCACTTTCTTGCCACCCAGGCGAGCCACTGCGCGGCGAGCCGCTTCGCTGCCCACCGATGCGGGTGCTTCCAGGCCATCGAAAAAGCGGTTAAACGTATACCAATAATCTCGCTGCTTCACGCCGTCTTGTTCTGCCAAGAGAGCTACCGACATACTAGCGATCGTCGATTGGTACTGGCCAACAAAACCATCGGAATTCGCTAACGTGACTTGGCTGATTGAATTGGACCAACTGGCTCCGTTGGAATTGGTAATACGAGGATCGTACGCGCGCCCCACCTCTTCCATTTCTCGTACCATGGAAATTTTCTGTTCTGGCGAAATATCGGCTAGCGCTGGATCAAACAACCGAAGCTTGCCTGTGTACTGGCCAAGCATGTCTTTAGGTGCCAAGCCGTTGTTTGGATCTGGACTAGAAACCTTGACGATTTCCAGCGTCTGGTCGACCAGATCCTTCAATGTTTGCGGTTGAAAATCGGTGGTATAGGTCATTGCCATAGCGCCACTTTTGAAAACGCGCAGGCCTAAACCGGTTGCATTGGACTGCTGCAACTTTTCGATGTTGCCTAAACGAATCGTGGTGTTAAATCCGTCAGATGTTGAGACATAGACGTCACACGCATCTGCTCCGCGCTTTATTAGCGCTGCGACCAAATCCGCAGCCAATTCTTGGTAATCTCTCATGGCAGTCTAGCCTCAAAAATAATTGGTAAATCAAACGCATCGACCATCAATAGCCCATCTGGTTGATGATGGCTTCAAGGGAACTGGATAGAAGCTACGCCTTGACTTTGGTTCCACCCACAGTTATTTCCGACACCTTGACGGTGGGCGTTCCCATGCCGACTGGCACCATCTGCCCCGCTTTGCCGCAGGTCCATCCGCCGTCAGTGAACTTAAGGTCATTGCCCACCATCACTACTTTGGTCATCACATCAGGACCGTTGCCAACCAGCGTGGCCCCCTTGATTGGCTGAGTAATTTGACCGTCTTCAATCAGATAGGCTTCCGAGCAACTGAACGTAAAATCCCCTTTGGTGATATCCACGTTGCCACCTGTAAAGCTTTTTGCAAATATTCCTTTCTTGACCGATGCAAGAATCTCTTCGGGTGCATACTGGCCGTTCTTGAGATAGGTATTGGTCATGCGCGGGATGGGGGGATGATTGTATGCCTGACGACGACCATTGCCGCTAGGGACAACACCTAGCTTCTTTGCTGAAATACGATCGTTCATATACCCACGCAAAATTCCGTTTTCGATCAGCACGGTACTCTGCGGAGCGTTGCCTTCGTCGTCCACGTTGATCGTGCCTCGCATATTCTCGAACAAGCCTTCGTCAATCACGGTACATTGGTCGGATGCTACCTGTTGTCCAATACGGTCCGAAAAATTCGAGAGTTTCTTGTAGTTGAAATCTGCCTCTAGCCCGTGCCCCACCGCTTCGTGCAACAAGACGGCGCTATCAGAGTTCCCCAAGACGACCGGTTGCAACCCGGCTTCGACCTCCACTGCAGATAGATTGAGTATCGCCAGACGAGCGGCCTCGGTAGCAATATCTGCTGGCCCGCGCTTTTGGTCGAAGTATTCTAGGCCAATGCGTCCGCCGCCACTGGTGCGGCCGGTTTCTCGTCGCCCGTTTTCCTCTGCGATACAGCCGGTTCGAAAAACGAACATGGGCTGTGAGTCTTCCCAGTAGAGCCCATCGCTATTGGCATAGACCACATGCTTCAGTTCATCATTCAGGCCGATCGTCACACGTACTATGCGGCTATCGTGAGCCTGCGCCGCTTGATTGGCCGTCTGCACATATTTCAGTTTTTCGCTTAGCTCCGTCGAAGATGCGGGCTGAATAATCGGATAGAGATTGCGCAGCTTCAATGGCGTCATGTCGTGTACGCGGACTTTGGCATTATTCTCTAAAGCAATTGCGGCTGCAGCCGCAGCTACCTGCTTCAATTTCTCAGGCGAAAGATCCTCGGAGAAAGCAAATCCGATCTGATCACCGATCACTGCTCGAATCCCAACGCCTCGCACGATGCCACGACGAGCCGACTTGACGATATTCTCTTCAAACGAGAGGTCTGTTGTGATTCGATACTCAAAAAACAGGTCAGCAAACTCCGCGCCTTTGTCCAGTGCAGCGGCTAAAACGACTTGAAGGTCGTGAGAGGTCAAGTGAAAGTACTGTCCCAATAAAGACTGGTTTGGCATCGAATTGTCTCCTGCTACAATTTTGCTCAGCCACTGCTGACTGGAGGCCACTGCACCCATGGCAGCTCCACTAGCTAAAAAATTACGCCTGCGCATTTCAGTTTGCTCCTTCAATGGGTTGGAAGAGTCAATCGTGAATCGATGTGTTAGGCATTTGTAGCAGATTTCGAGTGGTCGTAGTAGATGGCTAGCTGCGGGGTAAACGGCCTGCGGGCTCAAGGCAGCGGCGGATACATTACTGCTACCAGTCGCAGTGGAACTCGCTAGAACTGCCATTCTGCATGGAATTCTGCCGGATCCCGCTATGGGCCACGAAACGGATATTGCGAGGTGAACCCAAGTTGCTTTCTTAGCGTATGCTGCGGTGATGTTGCTAAATCCGATGTCAAAATCCTGTCCACAAAAGTGGGTTCGGGATTGACAGTTATGGGATGGTCGTCAAAGTGTTTAGAATGGATCTGTCGCTCAGTGCCTCATTCGGTACGGCTTGGCATGTTGCAAATGGGTTTGTTCGAGTAAAAAATTGTGTAGTCTGAAAAAACTAGCCTGGAGAAGAATCTGATGTTAAAACACACCCGCTATTTCCTATGTTTATGTGCTCTTGGAGGCTTGATGATGGCAGGCTGCAGCAAGCCAGATCAGGGCACGTCCGCCAGTGGTACCGGTAGCGAAGCTCATGCTCACAGCGATCAGCACGATCATGACCATGACAGCCACGATCACGAACATCCGGAGTCGCTGAAAGAGGGTTTTCAGAAGCTGAGTGACATGTATCAAGTGATTAAGGCTGCCTTTGAGAAGAACGATCCGGACGCTGCCCATGGGGAACTGCACGAAATCGGACATCTACTAGAGGAAGATCTGCCTGCGTTGCTCCAAAGCGATGGGCAACTGAGCGCTGAAGCAAAAGAAAAGCTCAAAGCAACATTCACCAAACTGTTTGACGCCTTCTTCAAGCTGGACGATCAGTTGCACGGTGGTCCAGCCGCCAACTTTGCTGAAGTTGATAAGGTTATTGCCGAGGGGCTCGAAGATTATAAAGGTCTAGTCCCATGAGGTCGACCGCACTGAATCGTTTCTGGGTTTCACAGTACTCCTCCTCTGCCGAACAAGTACCCATGATGGGTTATTGGTGGGCCTGTCTTTTGGTGTTCATTCTGTGCTCCGGTTGTGATCAGAAGCAGTGCGGTCCAGATGACATGCTTGGCCAACAGTTGCGTCAAAAGCTGTATGTTGAGAAGCAACCCGCGAGCATCAGTTCGATTCGATATGCCTACGATTCGTTTGTTGAAGGACAGACAATTACTATAGCGGGTCGGATTTATGCCGACAGCATTAGCCCCTTTGATGCCAACGAGGCCAGCTTTACGATCATCGAACTACCTAAGCCAGGTCACAACCACGAAGATCCAGGAGACTGCCCTTTCTGCAAACGAGAAATGAAGAATGCAAAGATTGCGATCGTAAAGATCCTAGATGATCAGGGTATCGCAATTGCCCAACCCGCCGATCAGTTGTTGGATCTGATCAAGAACCAAGATATCGTAGTTACCGGTCCCGTTAGCCGCGGCGGTGAGACTCTGATCGTCCAATTGCAGGGGCTACACCTACTGTCACCGGGAGCAGCCGAGTC
>DAIRSD010000424.1:0-4416 GCA_036804625.1 Aureliella sp.
GGACTAGTGGCAGTTCCAGTGAAGAAAAAAGCCCGTTGCGTGGCCCGACCAGTCTCGTGGAAGGACAAAGCCGAACCGGCTATGGCTTGGGTGCAGGTTCCTTTGACGTTCGACCGAAGGATTTAAGTAATCTGGAAGATCCTACTCAACTGCGGTCCGCTGATTTTTCCGGCAATCACCCTTTGCAAGCGGTAAGTCAGGGAATGAGAACTGCAGCAGATTTACTACAGTCCGGAAGGTCTTTGGCTCAGACGGTCCAGTTGCAGGGCGAATTGCTTCGGCAGCTTGACCAATGGATCAGTGCAGTCCAAGAAAGTACGGCCAGCCAATCCAATTCGCAAACGCGGCAGGAAAGGTTGTCCGAGCAACAATCGATTGATAAGCAATCAGCGGATCAAACAAATGACCAAGTCACGCCTGATCAGTCGAGTTTGGATCAGGCAAATTCGAGCGATTCTCAGCAGGCCGGTGATGATCAGCGTAGGCAAGATAGTTCAAGCGACTCCGGACAGTCCCCCGGTCAGTCAGGAGCTGCCGGACCCTTGGTACTTGATCCCAAAGATCCCGTAAGCTTACAACAGGGCGCATGGGGACATCTGCCAGCACAGACTAGATCGCAGATGCAATCACGAATGGTCGAGCAGTTCCTGCCTAGCTACCGCGAGCGATTAGAAGCCTACTACCGGGCTTTGTTACAGAGGGAGTCCAAGCCGTGAAATTTTCGCGAAGAACATGCGTGGCGGCAAGCGGTTTGTCACTACTGGCGGTGTGTGGATCAGACTGTCGCGCCGAAATGATTCCTGCCAGACGTGATTTAGACGAAAGTTACGATGCCGATGTGGATGGAGCGATACGCGGTGGACTGAATTTTCTAATTGCGCAACAGATCGACGACGGTAGTTTTCGCACAGCGGAGCAAGGCAAATGGGTAGGTGTTTGCGCAATAGCTGGGCTGGCTCTGCTTAGCCGAGGAGTGCGATCGGGTGTTGGTCCTGCTGGTTTGGCTCTTCAGCGGTTGGCCAAATACGTTTTGTCGCAGGCTCAGGGCAGCGGATTGATTAGCGCGGTGACCTACACTAGCCATGGTCCGATGTATGATCACGGTTTTGCGACTCTGTTTCTAGCAGAACTTTTTGGTACCGATGAACAACTGGACGTGCGGCCAGCCTTGGCCAGCGCAGTTCGACTAATTCGCGACACGCAAAACGATCAGGGTGGCTGGCGCTATAATCCAGCACCCAAAGATGCGGATCTGTCCGTGACCGTTTGTCAGTTAATGGCTTTGCGCGCGGCTCGTAACGCTGGTGTAGGCGTTTCTAAGGAGACGATCGATCGAGCGGTAGATTTTGTGCGGCACTGCCAAAACCCCGACGGCGGCTACATGTATCAGACTCGCGGGGGTGAAAGTCGTTTTCCGCTGACCGCAGCCGCAATCGTGGCACTCTTTAGCGCTGGCATTTACGATGGTCAGGAGATCGACATGGCCTTTCGCTACCTTCAGAATAATATGTCAGGCAACAACTCGATCGAACGCAATAACTTCTTTTTTTATGCCCACTACTACTCGGCTCAAGCTTTTTGGCTTCGCGGCGGACCGCAGTGGGATTCGTGGTACGTGGGACTCAAACGCATCATCTTGGGATTGCGGACGGGACGTGGTAGTTGGTTTGATTACAATAGTACCGAATACGGTACGGCCATGGCCTGTCTGATTTTGAATATGCCAAGAACGACCTTGCCCATTTTTCAGCGTTAGAACCTGTCCCAGAAACCTCTCCACCGCTTCGCGGGAGAATGTTCTGCGATAGGCGCGTAGTAGAATCAATATTCAGGATATTTTCATGAGACTTTGGATGCCCCGTGCGACCTGCGTCTTGATGGCACTTGTGATCGCGCCCTGTATTAGGGCACAGTATTATCAGCTTGTCGTCCCAGGTGGTGACGTGTCGTCTCGGGCGCATCTAACCGAACAATCGTTGGAAGTGACCGACGGGCAAGGTCAGGTACATATCTATCAGCGTGACGCGACTTTGGATTCGACAGACGGTCAGTGGCTGGCCTATCACAACCGACAGGCACAGCGAGTGTTACTGTGGCCATTTAGTCACCAAGGGAATTTGCAAATTGGCGCTTGGCAATCAGGGAAGATTCGCTTCAGTCGCAGTCGCATGCAGATTCAACCCGTTGGATCACAAGCACTTTTCGACACTGGAGCCATGCCAAACACCGCCGGTCAGCCGTCTACAGGTTCGATGGCTGAAATGCAGGCGCAACCCCGAACTGGCCCAATGCTGCCGCCGACGAGTGCTTGGAGTCGACTGAAGGTAAGCGACTATTTCGCTCAATTGCAAGGACGAACCATACAGAATTTGCCTGAGGCTCGGCCATTGCACCTGGTATCCTTTGATGCAGCCGGCGTGGGATGGGCCGTGGCGCAGCTTGGCCTGCGACTGGGGTGTGTCTCACAGGCCCAGCCTCAAACCATTTGGTGGTTAGCCCCTGCGGGTCCTGATTTAGTGAGATTGCAATTGCAAATCGACCATCAGGTGTGGTCGGTAGCGGCTACCCCGGCTGGCGGCTTGGTTCTGTCCGTCTTGGCTCAAGATGCAAGGCAGCTTTGGCGAATTCGACCCAGTTGGTTGGATGGCGAGCACTATGTGCTGGAAAACGCTTTTTATCCGAACAGTTGCTTGACTCATTCTAGCAATGGCGATTTGACCTGTCGGCCCTGGGCGGCAACCGTGAATCAACAATGGGTTTTGCTGACACCACTAGCCGTGAATCTGGACTTGTGGCAACCTTTTTGGCGCAGTCCCCGCACGGAGATCCGTCCCAATCCGCCTCAGCCACCGATCGAAATTGAATTAGTCAATTCTCACGATCAAGCCTTAATTACGTTGTTGGGGCATCGAACTGGAAACCGAGTGGAAAAGACGATCCGAATCGAACCCAGACAGTCGCAATTGCTGCAACTGGAACGCGATCCAGGAGCAACACTGGTTGAAACCGTCGAAGTCTTGGGAGTTAACGGGCAGTGGCTACAGCGACAATACGTGACACCCCTGCCCAGTGTCAGCAATTATGACCTGAGCGTCTACGAGGAATTTTTGCAGTCGATTGCTATCGACCGAACAGGCAAAAATCCTAACCCAATTGAAGACGTCAACTATGCTCCCAGAAGCATCGGCTTAATCTTCTTGGCAATCGATTCTCAGTTGGCGACTAAAATGACCATTGATGTCTACGCGAAAGCTCAAGCAGCCAGCAATCCGGGAGCGGTCAGGCGGATGGACAAACAGCAATTGGAGAAATCGCCCAAGGATCCCGTCAAGTCGATTCTGGAAGGAATTCAGAAAGTCGATCCGCCCGAGGAATCGCGTCGCAGTTTTTAGCCGATTGGCAAGCGGTCAGTTCCCCCGAATTTTACCAGGGGCACCGCCACTAAGGGACATTGCACCATGCAAATCACGACTCACCGTAGTGGAACTCGCCCGAGTTCCCTCCAATCCCCTACTACCCGAACGCACTTACGAATAAGAGAACTCAGGCCAGTCCTAGGGATCAGCGTGATCTTAGCATTGACATTGGTTGACTCAGTCAGCGCTCAGACTCAGCAAATCTTGCACCAAGCGGACCGTATCGTGCCACTGGCTCTGCTGGATAGTTGGAGCCAGCGAGGGTGGAAATTCCGCGATAACGATGGAGCGGTCTATGAGGCTCAGTGGCCGGTACGCTGGGGAGTGTTCCGAGGGGTTGTTGGGCACCAAGCGGTGTGGCTGAGCGACGGAAGCTGGATTGCCGGTCAGATTTCTCTTTCAAACGATCAACACCTAGAGATCCGGCATGATTGGCTAGACGTGACCACCATTCCGCCAACAGCGGTACGTGCCGTTCTGCTTCAGCCTGCAGCATCGCTGCGAGATTGGTTGGAGTGGCAGGTTCGCTTCCAGCAACTCCAGGGCGATCAGGACGTTGTTTGGTTGCGCAACGAGCGGCAGGTTGCCGGCGTGATTCAGTGGAGCCAGTTGTCCAGCAATGCGCACAGCTTGACAATGACGATATCGGACCGAACCCATGAAGTGCCAAGTGACCAGATTGCTGCAATTGGCATGAGTCCCGCGCTGCTGGAGCCGATTTTAGACGATCAAAAATCTTTGCGTATGGGGCTCGACGCGGGGACTCTGCTGAATGTGACGGATGTCGCCAATGCGGGACAGCGACTAACGTTCAACAGTTTGGCGCTAGGCAAAGTAACAACTAAAGATTCGGCGCAGGAGTTCATCCAAGCCGTGAATTTCCTGAGCGCCGATCAGATGCCGGGGGTCGAATTTCTGAGTCATCAAACGCCAGTGACCTATCGCTTCTTATCAGAAACCGTGCTGAATTTTGAACTTGGAACCAACCGTTCATTGGATT
>DAIRSD010000425.1:0-4396 GCA_036804625.1 Aureliella sp.
CGTGATCAGCGGTTCTGGAGGCGGAGCAAGGATGCACGAAGGGATCTTGGCTCTGATGCAGATGGCTAAGGTATCGGCAGCCCTTTCGCGATTTCACGAGTCGGGTGGGCTGTTCATTTCCGTTTTGACCAATCCTTCGATGGGAGGGGTGGCTGCCAGTTTCGCTTCTTTGGGTGATTTGATCTTTGCTGAGCCTAGAGCGCTGATCGGGTTTGCGGGACCGCGTACCATCAAGGCTACCATCAAAATCGAACTGCCTGCAGGCTTTCAGACAAGTGAGTTTCTGCTGACACACGGCTTTATCGATCGCATCGTGGAAAGGTCGCGTCTGAAGAACGAGATAGCCCGAGCCATTGACTATTGCGGCAAGTAGCCTGGGAGAATCGGGCTGGTTATGCGGATTGAGCCGCTAAGGGGAATTCTGCGTGTGCAAGCGGTTCGGCTTGGAGCGATTCAGCTAGTCCAAATCCAAATTTATTAGATCTCGATGCAGCCCCTTCTTGCTTGTCTGTGTAGAATAAACATCTGTGATGTTCACGATGGCTACCGGTTCAATAGGTAGTCAATCATAGGTTCTGTTTCCGCATAGTATCGGCTGGGCCATGGGGCTGTTTGATTTACTTGGTTTTGGTGGCAAGAAAAACGCTCAGACCAACGATGGCGTCGTTAAGGCTCGTTCGCGAGTTGACATCGACGCTCGCTTCGAAAGACTTAAGACCGCTGTCAGCGGAACGATGAGCAAATTCTATGCGGCTCGTGACCGCGAGACAGGCAAGATCGTTGGTTTGAAGCTTTGTGATCTCGAAAAGTTTGCCTTCTTCGAGAGTCGCTTCAAAGGCATGGACAAGCCGACCGAGGGTGAAATTGCATCGTACATGGATCATCCCAATATCATCAAGACGCTTGAGTACGGTCGTACGACAAAAAACGAACCCTACCTGGTGATGGAATTCATTGACGGCCCTGGTCTGAACACCTTGATTCAACAACAGGACCTGGATCGGCTAAATAACAAGCGGCTGTCCATGATTCGTCAAATGGCAGAAGCCTTGCGATACGTTCATCAGAAGGGATTTATCCATCGCGATATTTGCCCGCGAAACTTCATTTGTTCGCCGGATTTGAACTTGGTCAAGTTGATCGACTTTGGGCTGACCGTACCCGCCACCGAACCATTCATGAAGCCGGGAAACCGAACTGGTACACCCTTGTATATGGCCCCCGAAATAGTGCGACGAAGATCCACCGATCAGCGGTTGGACATTTTTGCTTTGGGTGTCTCCGCTTATCAACTGCTGGCGTTAGATTTCCCGTGGCCTTCCGGCGAGACCAGCGGCATGGCGGCACTCAGTCACGACACGTCTGCACCACGCGACCTGCTGGAGTATCGTCCCGATCTGGACAAGAATCTTGCGGCGTTGATCATGCACAGTATACAGCCCGATCCCAAGAATAGAGTTCAGACTATGGATGCCTTCGTCTCCATGTTGCAGAAGATTCCTGCAGAAAAGCAAAGTCCCCCCCGCGACTAAGGCAAACGCTCAGACTCCGACAATGCCGCAGATCCCTCCGCCGGTCCGACTGAATTACCGTGATTCAGGATTCCAGATCGAAGCCGCGATATAACGCTCGGGGCCCGTTTCCAGATCGTTGAAGTAATAAACAACTACCACTTTTCCATCCGGTCGCTGAGCTAATCGAGGGTAACCGATATCGCGATTGGCTCCGTCACTTCGAAGCACTATTTCTGGTCCCCAGCTTTGCCCTCGATCATCGCTCAATTTTACACAAATCTTGTAGGGCGGCGCTCGATAGCCGTAGGCATAGCACAGTCTTCCATCGGCTAGTTGAATTAATGCAGGTGGATTGCCTTCGCCCAGATTGGTTACGGGATCTCCAGCGAACTGCCAAGTTATTCCGTTGTCCAGTGACCGGTAAGCTGCATTCCATCGGTTCTCTGTTGTTCGACGTCGAACGATGGTCAGCAGCTCCGTATTAGACAACCGCACTGTTGCTGGCATGATCGCAAAGCCCTCGGGGGATTCGATGACCCAAGAAAGAAACTGCCACGACTTGCCACCGTCGGTGGTGCGAGCTGCCAATGGTCGACCTTCGCGCCCATCCGGCTTGGCTGCAGTCAGGAAGATGGTCATCTGATGCGGTCCATCAATCAAGTAATCGGTTCGAGCGGCGGTACCGGCAGTCCCAAAATTGGGCAGCTTATAAGGCCCCAACCAATCTTTGCCTCGATTGTTCGAGTAGTAAAATCGCGATTGTCCGGCATGGACGCTGGACTTCTTAGCCGCCCAGGCAAAGTCCGGATGCGAAAAATCGATTCCGCCAGGACAATCCTCTAGCTCAGGAATGGCAATTCCAGGCGTCTCGGTTCCATGCAAACCGTCGCCGTATGGAATCATCTGACCTTTTTCCATCGGATGTTCGTGGCTCCAAGTTTGACCGCCGTCCAAGCTGCGAGCCAGCCAGTGCTCTTCGGGTCTATCCCGATCGATGTTATGTCGTTCCGCTCCCAAATCTTTGTAAAAGCCTCTTGAATATCCGACCAGAATTTCATTGCCCCAGGACCAGATGCCATGATTGGCAGGCCAGCCTCCAAATCGCCCTGGCTGGTAGTAGACTTGTACGTGAGTGACGTCCACTCCAGAACCGCTTTCCGCTACTGCTTGTCTGTCGACGGATAAGATCGTTAGTCCGGTTAAAAATCCAGCAATAAGTAGTGTTCGCATGTTCCTGCAACCTAATTTGATCAACCAACAATTTCACCATCGAAACTGAGTATAATAATCAGCAATCTTTGTCGCGGGGACAGGCAAGGAACGCAACAGAAGGCGACTTAGGAAACAGAGGGAGGCGATGGCGGTGGGCCAGCGCGATCCGCCAGCATCGTGTGTTCCAAGGTTGCCGAGCAATCCAACGACCAATGAGATGCTTCAGGCCCGCCTGTCGTATCGGCTCGCTGGGCACACTCTACAGTCTACTGTGCTGTGGTGGTGCGTTGAGAGATCGCTTTGGTGCTGCCGGCATCAACGGTGGATCGAAGATGATGAACCGTGTTTACCCAAACCGTTGCTTTGGCGATCTCTCCACTCAAACTACAGCTTCAACCTACAACTTACAGCCTACAGCCTGCCCTATCGCTGTGTCCACTGTGTGTAGCCCTTGGAATTGCCGAAGTGCCTACCCCAGGTTGGTGATGGGTTGCTTCCAAACCAGCAGTATGCATAGGCTCGTTTCTCTGGCAAAGGTTGTACGGCTACCGGAGGAGGTGGGGCGTGATGCTGGTCTTGAAGGGGGGCTTTGGTTAGAGAGTGGTACAACGGCAACGTTGCCGGATCAATTGAAACGGCCTGCTGCCGCTTGCCCCATGGGAACAATGCATGATCGCCACCGCAAAGTTGTGAACTTGGTAAGATGACCACAACCGTGAACAAGCCATAGAAGCTGTAAGGAATCAACCGTAGATACATTTTAATCTTCGCGATAGTTTCAAGTCAGCAAAAACACCTATTGCAAGAGTGCCAGCAGTGAACAAGTTGGCGGTGCAATCGATTTTGACGGGACAACTACAGTATCTGCTGCTGTAGTCTACTCTGCGATTGATCGCTGAGCGGAGCTTTTGAGTCAGAATACGATCGACTTGTGGAAGTCGGGGTGTGACTATTGCGCAGAATCGTCAAAGTACCCTTGAGACGGTGCTTCCTGTTGACTAGAAAACCCGGTGATCAGCCAAGCGGCAGAGCCGAAAGCAGCATCAGCCGGAACGCGTTAGTATCCGGCTGACTCATTTGAAGCTGTCGCTGACAAGCTCCATTTGCATAAGTCAGGGCCACAACTAGCCCGAGAGCTTTTAGATTACGCCGCCGTGAACGCGGTATGGCGTCATGTGGTCGGGCTGGTCCATGAACCAGAATCGTTCCCATTCTTGAATCAACAGACGCATGTTCTCGGAAGTGTACACAAGCTGCTCGGCGCGCCGCTGGGGCAAAGCCGAATAGATGGGCAGGACGCACCCGGTCGAAAACAGGCAGCTAACAAGCAAAGCAGATACTAACCAGCGTCGCATCATGGTCCTCCGTGAACAGTTTCGTCTCAAACCCACCAATCGTAAACTCATCCGATCAGCGTGTGTTTTATTTGACGCTTGAATCCAAAGTTGAATCCGCGTCGTCCAAGTCGCTTGAGTCCAATTCTTGGTCGTCAGTCGAGCGAGCGCGATCCAATGCCAGCTCTTCCAGGTCTTGAACTCGAGCCTCCATCTCTTTTCCAGCTTTGAACGAGACCACAAACTTTTCAGGCACTTCCACTTGGTGGCCGGTCTTGGGGTTCCTAGCCTTGCGAGCCTTTCGGCTTTTGACGTGGAATACTCCAAAGTTCCTCT
>DAIRSD010000426.1:0-4394 GCA_036804625.1 Aureliella sp.
CCTGGTTATTGGGGGGAACCGGCTGAAAGCTGCTTTACGGCCGATAAATTCGATGTATGGTATTAAGTCGACCTGGAAATTGCAATTTACTTTGAACCTGCTCGGTTAAGTCGACAAAATTGATCTTGGTAAAGAAGTAGACCGCAGCCAAAGCAGCTCCGATCAAATGCACATCATAAGCAACTTGATCTCGACCGTTTGCACTGATCTGCGAGTTGCCCATTAGGTTGCCACCGACGATCAAGATACCAATGACCCATGCCTTGACGGGCAGAACACCCCAGATATGAAGGGTCGAGTTGGGATAGCAAAAGACAAAAAGCATTGAAACCGCCGTGACAGCCCCCGAAGCTCCCAGCAGTACCGAATTGGTGTCTCGCTGTGTCAAGTGCAGAACTGCCCAGGCAACTCCGCACACAGCTAAGGCGACCAAATAGATTCGAAGAAACTCTTTGCGTCCATACTTTTGCTCCACGGCTTGCCCAAGAAAAAATAGGCTTAGCATGTTAAAAAAGACATGCTGAATGTCTTGCGAATGGAGAAATCCATAGGTCAAAAAGCGATACCACTGGACTGGGTTGCCCAGATCCTCCGCTCGCAGCCACAACCAGGATGCCAACTGATCGTTGCGGCCAAAAAACAGCGTCAGAAGCTGAATCGCACCATTGATCAGGATGATGATGGCTACGATGGATCGAGAGTTCCAACCGGTTTGAAGCGGCTGCAATTGATCGTCGTAATAGTAGTGGCGGTCGTACAATCCCATGATCTGCTGTTTCAATCAAATTTCGGCATTACCATCTCGAGCCCACGAATTCGAAAGGCTTTCTAATCCCCTTCGGATGCCCCCAGCCTACCAGTTCACTTAGTTACTCCCGGTCAGCATAGCTTAGATTTTAACTCCTGAATAACCCGAATTCTTCATTTTTTAGGGATAATCGTACTCTCGATCTTGATTGACGGATAATTCAGGCTGCCCATGGCAAAGGGTCGGATGACCGTTCCGAGCAGCCCACCTAGGGGCTGCCGTCACAATGGGTTTGCAAAGATACGCGGCTTAGCCATAATGCGACTGAAGATACGGGCTATAAGTAAGAGTAAAACCTGGTACCGAACCCTCACACCTGCGGCTTGATCTATGCGACCTAATATTGCCATAGTCGACTATCAAATGGGCAACCTTCGCAGCGTTCAAAAGGCGATGGAGCGGGTGGGATGTCAGGCGACCGTTACCAGCGATCCAGACTCGCTAGGACGAGCTGACAAGGTAATACTGCCAGGAGTGGGCGGTTTTGGCGATGCGATTCGGGAATTGAAGCTACGGTCTTTGGATCAGCCAATTCGCGAAGTGATCGCATCGGGCAAACCGTTCCTGGGAATCTGCCTTGGTCTACAGCTTCTTTTTGAAGTCGGTCACGAAGGCGGCCTGCATTCAGGCCTGGGGGTTCTTCCTGGTTCCGTAGAACGTTTTTCAGGCGATCCGTTTTCGTCTGAACAAGGTCTAAAAGTTCCACACATGGGATGGAATCAAGTTCAGCCCGTCAAGCTGAACTGCCCCCTGTTAAAGGGCATCTCTTCTGACGACTATTTTTATTTTGTCCACAGCTATTTTGTTCGGCCTCAGGATACCACGGTAGAATGGTTGAAATGTGACTACGGACATCCATTTTGCGCTGCCATCTGGCGCGACAATTTGTTTGCAACTCAGTTTCATCCTGAGAAAAGCCAAGATGTGGGTCTGAAACTGTTAGAAAATTTTGCCAGCTTGTAAAGTGACGATCAAGATTACTTCCTCACGTTTAATCTAGATGTGACATGGCACTACTGGTCTTCATATCGCCGGTCGTGTTTGATCAGCGGGATTGAAGCGGGACGAATTTGCCTAGCTAGTTCCGTTGCTTCGGCAGGCGATTTAGGAACCGGTCGATTGTCGGTCATCCAGTCTCCCCCAGCCAGCCAGGGAGTGGTACCCGGTTCCAGAGCACCGATTTACGGTGGACTGCCGGGACTGACCGTCGCAAGGCCATCGATCGCTACGCCATTGCGCGCGAGCGGCCCTACTGGCTTAGGGGGAAAATCATAGGCTGATGGATCTACGAACAGTTGCGATTGATTCTCCGCCTGGGCGACGACTTTGTAATCGATGGAGCCAGCGACGGTTGCCAACGGTATGACGAACTCACGTTTCGTCTTTCGCGGGTCCTCAGCCAGACGAAACAACTCCTCGGTTGGCATCACGGCGGAGTCTTCGGGCTTCAAACGGCCCGCGTAGTACCAGTAAATTTACTTCCACTCTTGCGAGACGACCGCCATGAATTGCACGGACGCGGTGCCCAAGTGATTGAAGAGTGGCAGCCAATCCCGGACTTTGCCATTTGTGTTGGTCAGCACCAACACCAAAGTTTTGCGGGCGTGTAAATGTCTTCATGGACTCGTAGAGCTTCAAGTCGATCGGATCGGGCGTGAACGGCAGATGCGGTGCTTTGAAACTGATACTCATGCAGAACGGTTTGCCGCTCTACTTTGCCTTCTCCATGTGCGGCGTGTTGATCTCCGTGTTCCCATAACAACCCATCGCCCCAACGGTCTGGTCATCGGTAAACAGAAAAACAATATTCGGCCGTGAGTCGGCTGCGTGCAGCGCAGCCAGCGGCGCGAAGAGCATGAGATTGAGTATCGCTAGTCGACGCAAAATCATTTAGTTTGACATTCTTTCCGTAGTGGACTTCGCCAGAAGTCCTCGGAATCGTGGCATAGGCATCCTGCCTGTGATTGTCCCATTTGCTCTGACCACCAAGTCGGCCGCATTACAAAATGACAGGCTGGAAGCCTATCCCACGCTTCGTCACGTTCGTCAGCAAAGGGAATTCTGGCGAATCCCGCTACGATAACTCAATTCGGCGAAGCGTAAATTGGCAATGTACGTCCGATGATGGACATTTTGAACCTTACTCTCTTGATGCTCGATCAGGCCGAGACAAAATATTGCCTTGAAGCGGCTCAGTCTTGCCCCAGCCATTCAAGATTGAAACGGGCGCAGTCGATGGAGTTCGCTCGTTCGAAGAGACAGAGCACCGTGCCATTAGGAAGCACGGCGAGGTCGGAGTAGGCGGATTTACCTGGTTCAAGGGTTTTGATGACAGGCCAGGTCTTGCCGTCGTCATGGCTGAGTTTAATCGAGAGATTTTCGCGTTGGCCTCTGCCTGCGGGTACAGGGTTTCCCTTTCTGTCCAGTGGTAGCGTGTGTGGGTTGGAGAACAACAGCACGCCCGATGGATGCGTGACTAGACTAGCCATGCAGATTGGCTCCCATAGCGCATCATGAAACATCGGTTGACTCCAACCGGTCGCACCATCGGAACTGGTGGCGACGAGCTTGCGACTGGGCTTCGAGACACTCCGTGAGACCATCATCACGCGACCATCGGAGAGTGTGGCGAGGACGGACTCGTTCGGCGTGCCAAAGTCACCTTCGTTGGGGATGGCGATATCACCTGCTTGCCATGTTGTGCCGTGATCATCGCTGAAGAGGGTGCCGCAAGCGGAGGGTCCGTGGTCGCCAATGCCTCCGTACGCAAGCCAGATCGGCACGACTAGGCGGCCGTTTTCCAACTGAATGCCGTGGCCGGGGCCGGTGGCAATCACCTTCCAATCGTACTTCTTCCGGAACGGCTCGAAGCTTGCTGTGATCTCCACCGGCGTGCTCCAGGTAACTCCATCGTCCGTGCTGCGTATCGAGAAGCAGCGGGCGTAATTCACGCAGTACAGAAACTCGATGGCTCCCGTCTCGTGGTCCACGATGGCGACGGGATTGTTGACCGTTTGTTCGCGAATACCAACGCCATCTTTTTTGTGCGGATTACCTTCGATCCTCTCTGCTTTGTGCGCGATGTGCTGCGAGAGCAGCCAAGTCTTGCCGCCATCCGTCGAGCGGCGCAGATGTACCTCGATTTCACCCCAGTCTTTGCTGTCGTTCTTGCGAGCCTCGCAATAGGCGAGTACCGTGCCCTCGGTCGTGACGGCGATTCCCGGAATGCGATAGCGAGTGATGCCGCCGAGTCCCGGCGGAAAAACTTCGGACTTTTCCAAGAGGGGATCACCCGCACGCAACACAGCCAGCGGCATGAGTAGCAGAATGCCGAAATGTGTGATTCGATAATCACGCATAATAACTTTCCTTCCGATAAAGCAATTCTTCCGTAGTGAAATACGCCAGAAGACCTCGAGCAATCAATCGTTTAGCAACAACGCACTCAAACAAGAAGCGTTTTTATCAAAGGATCTAACGAACGACAAGCTAGGAATTGGAAGTACTTGAACCAGTTGATCCGGGTTACCAGCAGGCCGTCAACTGCTCAGAGGTAATCTTTCGATGAAGTAACCCAGTCCAAGCT
>DAIRSD010000427.1:0-4393 GCA_036804625.1 Aureliella sp.
ACAAAAGGCAGCTTCAGAAATCCGTCGATTTAAATGCGTATTTCTTGAATCGCTCTTGGTCTTCAGGCTCTGGGGATATAGGATTTCCTTGTTCGATGATCGGGCGACTATCAACGACTTTATCTCAACACACCACGCAGTCATCCTGCTGAAAGATGTAGGTCAGAAAAGGAATCATGAAGCGAATTAACCCTACCGTGTTTGTTCTTACTGCCTTGATTTGCAGCCTGCAAGGTCCACTAAATCGTGTGTCTAGTGCTCAGGAAATGCTGACGATCGGTTCGGCAGCACCGGCATTGGACATAGAGCACTGGCTGAGCGACGGAGGTGGGCAGTTCAAGCGAATTGCCAAATTTGAACCTGGCAAGGTATACGTTGTCGAGTTCTGGGCGACTTGGTGCGGTCCTTGTGTCGCCAGTATGCCACATTTGGCTCAGCTTCAGAAGAGATATGCTGACAAAGGTGTTCAGTTGATCAGTGTTAGTAATGAGGAGTTGCAAGAGGTCGAGGAGTTCCTGACGAGGCCGTTGGAAGGCTCGAAGTCGGAAGAAGAAACTTACGCCAAGCTGACCAGTGCTTACTGCCTGACCACTGATCCAGATGGTTCGGTGTATCAAAGTTACATGGAGGCGGCTGGGCAGAATGGCATCCCAACTGCATTTATTGTCGGGAAGGATTCTGCGATCGAATGGATAGGACACCCAGGCGAAATGGATTCGCCGCTCGAGCAAGTTGTTAGCGGTACTTGGGATAGGGAAGCTGCCAAGAAAGCCATTCTGGCAGAGCAGACTCGGGATATGATTCGCAATCAAATTGGCCTAGCGATGCGAGACGGCGACTCGCAGGCGGCCATTGAGATCATTGACAAAGCTCTGAAAGAGCATTCCGAGGACGCTCAATTGGTTGAATTTCTGACTCAAATTCGCATTCGAGTCCAAGTGTTTCCGGCAACGCGACTGGCGATGGAAGGCAAGATCGATGAAGCTTTGAAGCTGCTTGACGACTTGATAGAAAAACTGCCCGAGCAAAAGGCCGAAATCAAGGAGGTGAAATTGTCGGTGTTGCTGCACGGTGAAAGGTTTGACGAAGCAGCCGCCGCGCTTGATGAGATTGATAATGAGGAAACCGATCCGATCAAATTGAATCAGATCGGCTGGATGCTGTACGAAGGAGCCAAGGATGATCCTGAGTTCTCCGAGAAATTATTGGCTGCTGCGACCGCATCCGCCAAGAAAGCGGTCGATCTGTCACCCAAGGAAGCTGCGGTCATGGACACCTATGCTCACTTGCTTCACCGCAGCGGGCAGTTGGATCAAGCGATCAAAGTCCAGTCCGAAGCGGTCAAACTTGGCGATGGACAAAACGAAGAACACGTAGCTTTCCTGGAACAATTGCAAGCTGAGAAGGCCGAAAAGAAATAGTCGCAAAGTATTGTTTCTGCCTTTGAGGTTAACGTCGCTGATGAGAAATCGTTGACAGACGCTGAAGAGTCAGTTCCGCTTCACCACTGTCAATAGCTTTAGCGATTTGGCCTGCGCAATCTTGCAGTGTTCGGCCCGGGTTGACCAGCCAAAGTCCGGCGGCAGCGTTGATGATAACCACGTCGCGGCAAGGGCCGCGCTGTCTGGCCAGCACTTGCCTGATGCAAGCTGCACTGGAAGCGGGATCGTCCGCCAGCAATTCGCTACGATCTGAAGCGGTCAATCCAAACATTTCAGGGGTCCATCGGTGCTGCACGATGGCCTGAGGAGTTACCTCAAGCACGCGAGTGGCAGACGAAATTGAAATTTCGTCTACGCCGTCTTCGCCGCATACCACAAGCGAGCGCTGGGTTTTTAGTTGTTGCAGCGCGCCAGCCAACAAGTTTTGCAGTTCAGGAGTACCGACGCCAATAACCTGGCACTCGGCACCTGCAGGATTAGCTAGCGGTCCAAGCCGATTAAAAATCGTGGGATGTGCCAGTTGGCGCCGCACGGCACCCACATGTTTCATGGCAGGGTGAAACAGCGGTGCAAAGCAGAAACATAAACCGGCCTGCTCAAGGCACTGTTGAACAATGTCTGGTGGGGCCTCGAGGTCGATACCAAGTTCGGATAGTACATCGGCAGAACCCGTTGCACTGGTGATTTTTCGATTGCCGTGCTTGGCAACGCTCTGACCGGCAGCAGCCAATGCAATCGCGGCGGCGGTACTGATGTTGAAAGTTTTCGAGCCGTCGCCTCCTGTACCGCAGGTGTCAAGAACTGGCCGTCGAGTCGACTGGATACTTAACATGGAGGCGCGCAGCGCTCTGGCCGCTCCGGCCAATTCTTCGGAGGTCTCGCCTTTGGCATGGAGTCCAGTGAGAAATCGATGCACCAATTCATCGCTGGCACCGCCTGACAACATGTGGCCAATGGCTGAGGACATTTGGGCTCCAGTTAGATTTTGGCCGCTTTCAATGATCTTGAGAATTTCGAGAAAATCGTTCATGAGTATTACCAGCAGTTGTATGGCAGTTGCGTCGGGCGGGTATGCTATTAAGATCAGGCTGCGGCGCAGCGGCCGGATGATCAAAGACGGAAAGGATCCAACAAGTGACTCGGAAGTTAATCATAGACTGTGATCCAGGGATCGACGATGCCCTAGCGCTTTGTTTAGCACTGTTTGATCCGAGATTGGAAGTGCTAGCGATTACGCCTTGTGCTGGAACGGTGGACCCTGAGCAGGCAACGGAGAATGTCCACAATCTGATAGAACGCATCGACCCGCCCCGAATGCCTCGAATTGGTGTTGCGGTTCCCCCAGAGCGTGGTGCGGCCGTCTTCAATCAGTCTCAATTGCACGGCGAGCGCGGCTTGGGAAACGTTCACTGGCCCCCGGTATCCCGACAGCATTCGATCACCAGCGACAAACTGATCATCGATCAGGTTCGCGCCAATCCGGGCCAAGTGACCATTGTCTGCACTGGACCATTAACGGGTCTTGCCAAAGCCCTTCAACGTGACCCGGCCATTGCAGGCATGCTGGACCAAATCATTATTTGTGGCGGCTCAGTGAGCGGCGTAGGAGATGTGACGCCATGCGCAGAGTTTAATATACACTTTGATCCAGCCAGTTCGCGCAGCGTCTTTCGTTCGGCAACGACCAAGTCGCTGATCCCGTTGGAAATATCACGGTGCCTTAGTTTTGGCTGGGAATTGGTAGATCAACTTCCAGATCGTTTTACGGCTGTCGGAGCCGTCTTGCACGAACTGATTCCATATTTGCTTCGTACCACAAGACAACAAATGGGTCATGAATCGGTTTCCTTTCAGGCGATCTTACCGATTCTAATGCTGCTAGATCCCAGCGTCATGAAATTCGAAAGTATGGCAGGAGATGTGGAAGCTACCGGCGAGTTGACGTTAGGTGCAACAGTGTTTGATCGCCGTGATCCACGCAGTTGGCGAGACAACATGGAAGTAGCCTGCCACATCGATGTGGATCAGGCGCTGGAATTATTTCATCAATCGCTCAGTGCTTGCGGCTGACATTTAATCAACTGCGAAGCCCTTCACGATGCTATCTTGGCTGTTTCGACGCAGACGCACTCAATTACTTGGCATGTCGCTAAGCCCACGTTGGCAACAATGGGTTGCGGCCAATGTTTGGCACTGGCATGTCTTAGATCCAACGCAACGTCAGCGATTGTCTGGACTGATTCATCTGTTTGTTAATGAAAAGAACTTTGAAGGTTGCGATGGCATGAAGGTTACGCCGCAGGTCAAGGTGACCATTGCGGCGGCTGCCTGTCTGTTGCTTCTAGGTTTTGACGACTCATACTGTTTTGATCAAGTTCGCACTATTTTGGTCTACCCCCGCCCGACCGTTCAGCGCAATTTACGGCGATCGGATGGGGTGGTAGACGAGTCGAAATGGCTGTCAGGGATGGCGCAGCAAGGCGGCCCCATCGTGCTTTCGTGGCGAGATGTTCTGATGGATAGTCGCGATGATCAGCGCACGAGCCATGTAGTTCTTCATGAATTCGCGCATTTGATCGATGGTCTGGATGGGGCCATGGAGGGAGTGCCGCCGCTTCCGACTGAGCGGCAGAAGGAACGCTGGAAGGAGGTTGCACGTCACGAGCTAGATGACCTGCGACGCTGCGTTCGGACTGGCGATAGTTCCTGCTGTGACCCGTATGTAGCCGAAAGTCCTGCCGAATTCTTCGCGGGCTCCACAGAGGCGTGTTATTGCAATGGGCGTCTACTTTCGATCGAGCATCCCGAGCTGTATGAACTTCTAGCCGAACTGTACAAGGTCCATTCCGCCCCCTGGTTTGAAAGTTTCCCCACATAGTCGTGGTTCGCTCTGCGAGGCGTAAGAAAAATAGTCGCGGATGAGAGCGGGGGACCTGAGGGGCGAATAAACG
>DAIRSD010000428.1:0-4386 GCA_036804625.1 Aureliella sp.
CCGTCGCGGGGGGTGCTACTTCGACTTCGCTCAGGCGTCCGTGCGGCGTTCCGCAGGCTATCCCTTTTCCACTGTGCTGAGATATTGGGATGATGCGCTGAACTTGAAAGAAGTAGACGCCGCAGCACTTCGGCGGCGTGGCCTGGAAAGCGGAGGAACGATGTTAGTTGAGGATCGACACACCTACCATCGACAAATCTTTTTAACTCCGGAAAGCGATTTCGCTGTCCAACGAGTGGCGCTGCGACATCCCAATGCGACAGCCGCTTCCCGTGAGCACTGGTAAACCTGGGCGCAGGCGGACAAAACTAAATATGTACGCAACTACGTCGTTCGCCATCGTTACGCGACTCGTGAACCGCCCGCCGGACAGGTGGTGGCACGGCAGTTCGAAATCGACATCCAGCAGTTCACGCCTCGAGAGCATATAGATGCTGACATGCTCAGCGTAGCCGGACTTGGCATCCCGCCTGGCACTCGCTTTATCGACTACCGCCGCAACGTGAGCGGCAGGCGTGTCCAAGTGGAATGGAACGGCAGCCAGTTCGTCGATCTGACCGACCCGAAGTGACCATCAGTAGAAATTCAAAACGGTAACTGCGTTCTGCTGATCAGTTGAAAAAGTGCTTGGGAACGAAGCAACCCTCTATTAGCAAACCTAGAGCCCGATGCCAGCAACTTGAAAAATTGCAAGCGAGTGAGTCAGTTGATCGAATCGACACACACTCGCTTGAACATCGTGCTGGTATTGTTTCAAACACCGTACGCCTAATTCCGTGAACGGTTACAAAACAAGCGAGTTGAAGCAGGTTCATCGAGCAGACTGGTTTATTGCCGCAGCGGCTATTTTAGGCCGAGCTATTGATGTGTCCTGAGTAGATCCTGCAGTTTACGAAGACTGCGGCTCAACAGTACTCGAATCGCTGCGTCTGACTTGTCCATTTTTTGGGCGATTTGTTGGCTGGTTAGACCATCAACGTACCGCATGCGAATGGCTTGCTGCGCGTCATGGCCTAGCCCGCTGATCGCTTGTTGCAGTCGACTTAACCGAACGTTGCGGCTGAATGCTTCGCTGGGGCTGGTTAGGCTGGCTGCAATCAGTGCTTCCCAACCCGGTTGTGAGTCCTGGCCTGAGCTTAGGCTGCGCTGTCGTTGAACGGCGCGTCGTTCTGCTTCGAAGTGAAAACGATGAGCGTCCACGATACGCCGACGCGCCAATTGCCTCAACCAGGCAAGCGGTTCCAATTGCGGACTGGCTAGTCGCGGCAAGGCGACGATGGCACTGGCGGCAATTTCTTGCAACAGGTCTTCCGGCGGAACCACCTGCTGAAGCTCAGGTCGGCAAAGATGGCAGATCAAGCCCAATAATTCTTGCCGGTGGGCTTCGATAAACTGCCCAAGGGCCTCGGCGTCTCCTTGGCAAATCAGCGGGATAAGTTCGTCTGTTGACATGCTGAAAACCTCTGTCCTGAGTGGCACCGCTGCGAAGTGTAGCTCTGCAATTAAAGGCAGAGGATCAGTGGCAATGGAAGGAAGGGGACCTGTGGCAATAGTAGGAAGGGGACCCGTGGCGATTGAAGGAAGGGGATCTCTGGCGAAATCCACTACTTGCTTCACAGCGTTGCCTGAGTAAGAGGTGACGGCAGTGGAGCGATTCATGTCGATTGCTCTATGGAATATAGCAAGATTATGCGAAGATGGACACTTCTGGTTCATTGTCAGTGTCTTAATAACCTGAAAATGGCGAATCAGCGAGAAGTGTCCTATGATCGATTAGCGGATTGGTCAAACTAATACAGGTTTGTTAATGTGAGCGAATCGGAACCTTGGCCTGAACTAGAAACTGTTGAAGCCACTTTTCAGCGGATGGATGCTTGCCTTGAGCACGCCAGAGGACTGGTTCCGGTGGCGCGAGCTAACCAACTGGTTGACATTTTGCCAGAAGGCTCAGTGGAGTCTCAGCGGTTCATCTTAGGTGAATTGATCAAGTTGGATATGGGGATCGCCGCTGACATGGTGCAGGTGCGCGCTCTTGACCACTATTTGCCGGACTGCCAGCTGTTGTTCGAACTGGGTCGTGTGCCAATCGACCTAGTTCTTGAGGAAGTGCAGATACGAAAAGATTCCGGTGACTTGCCAGATCTGAGCGAATATCAAAAGCGATTTCCTGAATGGGCCGAGGCGCTTGCAAATTTTCGGTGGACACCGAGTCAACCTGAGTCCAAAAAGGTGACTAGTGGTTTGATCGAACTGGGGCCGGGCCAGTTGATTGATGATTTTCGCATCCTCCGTGCGCTGGGCCGTGGAGCTTTTGCTCAAGTCTATCTGGCAAGGCAAGAATCGATGCAACGCCTAGTTGCCTTGAAGGTGTCTACGATCAGTAGCGAAGAACCGCAGACGCTATCGCAGTTGGACCACCCCAATATCGTGCGAGTCTACGATCAGCGGGAACTGCCAGCTTATCAACTCTATTTGCTGTACATGCAAGTTGTCCTAGGCGGCACTTTGGCGCGTGTGATTCGAGCTACCAAAGAGTTGGAGATCCATCAGCTACAAGGTACTCAGCTTCTTCAAGCCGTCGACCAAGCTTTGATGGAAGTGCAGCAGTTGCCACCAGACAGAGCCAATCACGAATTGAATTCCATGTGCTGGGCAGCGACCACCGCTTGGATCGGGGCGCAATTGGCCGATGGACTGCAGGCCGCGCATGATCGAGGCGTATATCACCACGATGTGAAGCCAGCAAATATTCTTTTGTCTGCAGCCGGCTTGCCACTGCTAGCCGATTTTAATGTCAGCGTGAATCGTACCAGCGGTGAAGAATCTCGCAGCCTGGGAGGGACACTTGCGTACATGTCTCCCGAGCATTTGAGTGCTGCCAAGAATCCGTCGCTGAGCGGCTCGTTAGATCAACGATCCGATCTATATGCACTGGCGATAGTGCTTTGGGAGCTTTGGCAAGGCCAGAGGCCATGGCAAAGCGGACTGCCCGCGCCAGACTGGCAGGCTGCGTTGGACCAACAGTCCAAGCTACGTCTTCGGCCACTCGAGTTACGACGCAAGGACAGCACCGCGGCAGGGGGTTGGTTGGAACGTGTTCTGCGACACGCACTGCAACCTAGTCCTGCGGATCGCCCTCAATCGTGCCAGGAGTTGGCAACTCGTTTGCGACTGGCACATCATCCCAAGCTGGCTGCGCGATTTGCGCCAGCCGAGGGAACTTTGCTGAAGCGATTGGTACGGACACCGGTGCTGCTAGTCACTGCGCTGATTGCCTTTGCCACCAATGGACCTGCGGGAGTTTTGAACTACAACTACAATCGCATCATGATCATCGATAAATTCGAACAGATGCAAGCCTATTTTTCTGCTACTTCAACTGCGCTGAACGCCATCGCCTTTTCTTTTAGCGGCATCCTACTAGCGCTGTTCTGTTGGCGGGTACGGGTCAGCCTGAATCGCGCTCAGCAGGGCACTGCCGTAGCGGAATCCGATCTGGATTGGGTTTGGAGGTTTGGGCATCGCGCAGCGGTTGTTTGCGGTTCGATGTGGCTATTGTTTGGAATCATCTTTCCAATGACGATGCGATATAACCAGCCGTCATTTGGTTGGCAGGACTTTACCCATTTCTTTATGAGCCTTGCGATATGCGGTGGTATGGCTTTGATTTATCCCTTCTTCGGGATCTCGTTGCTTGCCACCTATGTCTATTATCCACAGCTTATCGCGCCAACGATGCGAGATCCAGAATTCGCTAGCCGAGCCCACTGGTTGAGTCGCTTGACCAGTCGCTATTTGGTGTTGTCCGCAGTAGTTCCACTGCTGGCCATTGGACTTCTGACGATGTTTCAATATCATGAGTACCAGGAGAATCGAGCGGAAAGTGCCAATACGCTGTTGCGGTACCTGCAAGTATTACTGGTTGGGCTGACGCTGATCGGTCTGTTTATATCCTTTCAGGCTCATCAATTGTTGTTGCGAGTGGTCGATCAGTATCGTGATCTTTTTACTGAGCGTTCATCGTCGCGATAGATAGGAACCAAGCATTCTATGTCCCCGGCAAACCACCAAGATGAAATTGAATTGTTGCCCAATCTTGGTTGGCAGTCGGTCCGTTTGGGCGACACTCAGGAGGAGGTCCAAGCCGCACTGAAGCAAATGGGTGTAGCTTTTGACAATTCACTGGATGCTACCTGTTTCGAGATCGACCAGCCTTACTGCACGCTTCAGTTCACTGGCCAGTCGCCACCGGTCTTGGCTCAGATTGTGATGAGCGATGATTGTGTTCGAGTCAATGGCATGCCGGTTCTTGATTTGAGTCTGGACGAGGCGCTCGTGGCTTTGGGAGTCAGATAATTTGACGACTCAATGTGGTCTATGGTCGAT